>DAOQBX010000061.1:0-7618 GCA_035340155.1 Anaerolineales bacterium
CATCAACGTTTCGGTCAGCCGCCTGATCCTGCTCAGCGGTGAAGCGGGTCAGATCATCAACACTTTCGGGAATTTGATCGTCGGCGGAAACTATGTGGTCGGTGTGGTCATCTTCCTCATTTTGATGATCATCCAGTTCGTGGTCATCAACAGCGGCGCCGGTCGTGTGGCAGAAGTGGCCGCGCGCTTTACACTGGATGCGATGCCCGGCAAACAGATGGCCATCGATGCAGATCTGAACGCCGGTCTGATCGACGAAACACAGGCTCGTAACCGCCGCAAGATGATCGAGGCTGAGGCGGATTTCTACGGCGCAATGGACGGCGCCAGTAAATTCGTCAAGGGCGATGCGATCGCCGCCATCATCATCATGCTGGTTAACATCATCGGCGGGTTCGTCATCGGTGTTCTCCAGCGCAGCATGGACCTGGCAACCGCCTTGCAGACGTACGTCTTGCTGACCATCGGCGCAGGACTGGCTATTCAAGTCCCTTCGCTATTGGTATCCGCTGCGGCTGGCCTCATCGTCACTCGCTCCACTTCTGAATCTTCGCTCGGCACGGAAGTTTCGAGCCAGATCTCGAACTTCAATGTGCTGGCCGTGGGCGCTCTGGTCGTCGGCTTAATGATGCTTGTACCAGGCCTGCCGAAGATTCCCTTTGGGTTGGTCAGCATGGGCCTTGGCGCAGCCGCCTTCTTTGTGAACCGCGAACAAGCCAACGCCGCACTCGCCGCCCAACAGGCAGTCATCCTGCCTGAGCGGCCAAGCGAACCGGAAACTCCCGAGCAAATGCTGGAGATGGTGGTAGTGGATCCCATCGAACTGGAGATCGGCTACAGCCTGATCCCGATCATCGATGAAGACAATCAAGACAACCTGCTGCGCCGCATCACCAGCATCCGCCGACAGTTGATGAGCGAAATGGGCTTTATCCTACCCGTGGTGCGCATCCGCGACAACCTGCGCCTGCCGCCTCAATCCTATCGCATCAAAGTACGCGGACAGGAGGTGGCATCAAGCGAGATCATGCTCGACAGACTGCTGGCCATTCCCGGCTCTGATATCGAAGACCCATTACAGGGCGTTCCCACTTCCGAACCGGCCTTTGGCCTGCCGGCGCTATGGATCAGTTCCGCTGAGCAAAACCAGGCTGAATTAAAAGGCTACACCGTGGTGACCCCGCTCTCTGTGCTTTGCACACATCTCACCGAAGTGGTGCGCGGCAATGCAGCGGAATTGCTCAGCCGCCAGCTGGTCCAGGAAATGCTGACCCAGTTAAAACAGCGCATCCCCGCTGCCGTGGAAGGCGTGATGCCCGACCTGCTTAACCTGGGCGAAATTCAAAACGTACTGCGCAATTTGCTGCGCGAGCGCATTCCCATCCGCGACCTGAGCGGCATCCTTGAAGTGCTTGCCAACAACGCCCCGATGACGCGCGACCCGCACATCCTTGCGGAGGCCGTCAGGCAGAGCATGGCCAACACCATTTCCGGCCAGTACAAGGATGAGACCAATACACTGCACGTCTTCACCCTTGCGCCGCAACTGGAAACGACCCTGCGTTCAGCGCTGGTTTCCTCCGAAGGCAGCCCCGGCTTTCAGATCGACGCTGGATTGGCGCAGCGAATCCTGCTGAAGACCGGCGAGCAAATGGAAGCCCTCGCCCAATTGGGTCACTTCCCCATCCTGATCTGCCCGCGCGAACTGCGCCTTGCTTTTCGGCGGCTGGTGGATCAATCTCTGCCCAACCTGATCGTAATGGCCTTCTCTGAAGTAGGCCACGGCATCAAGGTCAAGGCGCACGGCATGGTCAAACTCGATTAGTTCAAGCAACTCCTTTATTGCGATAAGAGGTTCACATGGTCACGAAAACGTTCAAAGCAGATTCAACGATCGAAACCTTGCAAAAGGTACAACAGGAATTAGGCGCGGAAGCCATCGTCGTTTCGATGCGCGAGATCCCCGCCGGGCCGGTTTGGAACCCGTGGAAGAAATCGGCAGTGGAGATTGTAGCGGCGCGGCCTGAAAAGAAAAAGAACACTAATGCAATTCTGAAGCCTGCACAAAACCAGACCGGCGTGGAATTTGTGGAGGAAATCCCTGAGATCGAGTGGGAGATCCCCGCCCCAAAGAAGACCGGAACATTGCCGCCGCCCATCAAACTGAATCTCTCTCCAGTTAAAGAGCAACCGGTTCCAGTGTCGACCCCTGTTCGGGTGACAGAATCCGCTCTGCCTGAGTCTGACCGCTATATTCCTCCTTCACTGAAGACCATTCGCCAGCAATTGCTCCAGCAGGGCGTGGAATCCTCTCTCGTCGAAGGGATGGTCAATCTTGCGCTTGAAACTCTCAGCCCGCTCACTCTGGCCGATGTGGAGGCCTGCAAGCGTTCGCTCATCCAGCAGATGGGCGCAGAGCTGCGCGTCCAAAAGGGTGCAGGGACGTTCGTGGCAACTGATGTCTTATGTGTTGTGGGAGCCAGCGGCAGCGGCAAGACCAGCACCCTTGCCAAACTGGCTTTGTATTTCAAAAAGAACCTGCACAAGAACTGCATTTGGGTCTGCGCCGATACGGTGCGCATGGGTGCCATTGCCGAGGCCAAGGCGTATACCGATGCGCTTGGGCTGGAATTAAAACTCGCGTATACACCGCAGGAGTTACGGGAGATCGTAAACAACCCACAGCCCAACGATCTCTTTATGGTGGATACGCCCGGATACAACCCCTGCAATGAAAACCAGATGATCGAACTGGGCGCGCTTCTTTCGGAGATGCCCGGACGCAGTACCTACCTTGTGGCAGGTGCCACCACCAAAGAAGCCGATTTGCTCCAACTATCCGCTTCGCTTGGGATCTTCAATCTGGATGGGTTGATCCTGACGAAGATAGATGAGACCCATACCTTCGGCAGCCTGTATAACTTTGCACGCCGAAACCAGGTCCCGCTCGGTTATTTCACCACAGGTCGCGAAACTGCACGCCGGTTGGAAGTGGCCGACCCCGCGCGATTGGTAGCTGCCTTGTTCGGGAAAGAATGGAATAAGTAACGAAAGAGGTTGACATCGTGGCAGATATTGAGAAGCCTCCTGAGTCCGGTAAACCGGATGATGCAGAAAAACCCGTTGAAAAGGGAAACCCTGTAAAAGCGCCAAAGGCGCCCAAACCTGCGAAGAAGGATGACGTGCGCCTGCCAGTGCTGGTCGAGTTCACGGCCTTGGTCTCCATTTTTATCATCGTACTGGCGTTCTTCACTGTGGCAGGTGTATCCATTTTGACCGGCGCCACCCTGCTCGATTTTGTCATCCACACCAGCGTCACCCTGCTGGTGATCGGGATCCCGGTGATCTTCCTGTCCCGGCAGATCACCTTCGGATTGGAAGTTGCTGATGTGGTTACCGAGGAAAAGCCAGAAGAAACTGCGCAGCCTGAAGCCGAACAATCGTCACCCTCGCCAACTTTGCCTGCTCAGAATGCCATTCCCGGTGAAATGCCAAACCCATCCGAGGTGAAATAAGCCATGGTTATGCAAATGGAAACCGCGGATGTTTTGATGGAATTTATAACGACCCGTTCCCCCGAACTACGGGAGAAGCTGGTGATGCAATCGGTCCCCCTGGTCCATTATCTTTTGGGACGCATGGGCATCTCGCAGGAACGCGGCAGCGATTATGAAGATCTGGCTCACCAGGGTCTGATGGGACTGATCGAAGCTGTCGACCATTACGACCCGAAGTTCAACACACAATTCAGCACCTACGCCAGCCTGCGCATCCGCGGCAAGATCATGGATTACCTGCGCACTACTGACTGGATGCCACGCGCAGCGCGAAAAAGGGCGCGCATGATCGAGAAATCCATCTCCACATTGTGGTCGGAGAATTTCCGCGAACCCACAGAGGATGAGATCGCCGCTCACATGGGCACCAATGTGGAAGAAGTGCAGCAGGGTCTGGCAGACGCCAACCGCGTGCTGGTCTCACTGGACCTGATGATGGAAGTCGACCAGGAAGGCAGCGCCTCGCTGCATGAAAAGTTCAGCGACGAAAAACAAGCCGATCCATTGGACATCCTCGAAGAAAAAGATACGCTGGTTGAAATGGCTGAAGCCATCGAAGACCTGTCTGAACGCGAAAAACTGGTGCTGTCTCTGTACTACAACGAGGAGTTGACCTTCAAGGAGATTGGCAAGGTTTTGGAAATCACCGAGTCGCGGGTCTGTCAGTTACATGCCCGTGCGCTGATCTCATTGAAAGCGGCTATGAACCATGACTAGTATTCCAAAAATTTCTCTCGAAGATTCATTGTACGTTCTGCAATTGGCACGCGAAACGGCGTTGGCGCAGAACCGCCAAACCCAGGCCAAACGCATGTCGCCTGTGGTTGAGGAAATGCAAGGCCTCGTCTCAAACCCGCCGCAAACATTAACCACTCCGCCCTCTACCGGCATGATGGGACAGTCTGACTTCAAGACCCTGTTGAACATCTCGCAGGCACGTAGCAGCCAGCAACAACAGTCGGTTGACCCAACCTCTTCGATCCTGGAGCGCAACCGTCTGATCGGCGCCATGTCGGAAGCGAAAATGTCGGATGTGGACATTGCCCGTCAGTTCAGCATGACCCGTGAAGAGGTCCAGTTGGTGCTGAACTTCCAGCAGAAGAATAAAAGTTAAGGAGCCAAACAAGATGATCAAAGGCCTTTACTCCGCCGTATCTGCAATGGTGATGAACGCCACCCGTCAGCAGGCGATCAGTCATAACATTGCCAACATTCAAACTCCCGGCTTCAAGCAGGTGCTAACCACCGTGCAAGGCTTCATGCAGGATCAACCAGTCTACACCAGCGGCAACCTGCAATCCACTATCATTGAATACGTTGGCAACCTCGGCCTTGGCTCGCAAATCGGCCAGGAATATGTGGACTATGGTCAGGGTGCCATGCAAAAGACGGATAACCCGTTGGATCTTGCCTTTCAAGGCAACGGCTTCTTTACGGTTCAAACTCCCGATGGGAATCGCTACACCCGCGACGGGCGCTTCTTGCGCGACGCCGAGAACAATCTCGTTACTGTGGATGGGTATCAGGTTCTGGATGATGCGGGGCAGCCCATTCAACTGCCCGATGGCGAAATCTCAGTGGCATACGATGGAGCCATCACGGTGAATGGAGAAGCCGTCGCTACTTTGGGCATCGGTGTCTTTGCCGACCCCGCGGCGGAACTTCAACATACCGAAGGGAATCTATTCACTGGTCCTGCCGCCTCTACAGGCGATGAAGTCCCACAAGTAGTTCAGGGTGTTCTCGAATTTTCGAACGCGAACCCTTCACAGCTGATGACCCAGTTGGTGGAAGTAGGCCGTTCCTATGAAGCGGCACAGAAACTCGTCCAGAACCAGGACGAACTGCTCGGCAAGACCATCGCCTCCCTCGGCAGGATCGGATAGGAGATCTCATGGCATCATCCCTTTTTCAAACCCTCAACATCTCGCGGCAGGATATCATCAGCCACCTGCTCGACCTGGACGTGACCAGCAGCAACCTGGCTAACGTCAACACTGCCGGGTATAAGACCACGCGCTCGAACTTTCAAGAAATGCTCAACGAACAAATGAAAGAGGGTACCCTCCTGCGCAGCACTCAGGCCATCACCACGCAAGGCACCATCCGCACATCCACCAATTCGTTGGATTGGGCCATTCAGGGTGAGGGCTATTTCAGTGTGACCCTGCCAGATGGCACCATCGGCTATACCCGTGACGGTCAATTTGCCTTGGACGCAGACCTCAACCTCGTCAACGCCAGCGGCTACCCCTTGGTGTGGGATGGCACCATCGAAGAAGGCATGACCAATATCAGCGTCTCCTCCACCGGCGTGGTCACTGCCACAGATGCAGAAGGCGTTACCGCCGAAGTTGGAACCGTTCAGTTAACCCGTTTCCCCAATCCTGGCGGGCTGACCGATAACGGCAACAATATCCTGCTGGAGTCCGATATTTCCGGTGTGGCACAAACCGGCGACCCCGGGTCTGAAAATTTTGGAACCCTGAGCGGGTACCATGTTGAAAACTCCAACATTGACCTGGCCCAGGAAATGACCCACCTCATCACCCTCCAGCGCGCGCTCAGCATGTCTCTACGGGCCTTCCAACAAACTGATACAATGATCGCAGAAGCCATCAACTTGCGTAAGGCATAATGTTTTCAAAAAACCTGCCGATAATGGTATTGTGAGTTCATATGCCTTGCAGGAGCATCCTATGAGAATCGAAAATTCCGGAATCCAATCCCTTTCCACAAAACCCGCTGAAACCGCCACCCCCATCGAGAGGCGCGAAGAGGCGAACGAAACCGAGTCCGTCCGCACCGGGCAGGACAAGGTGGAAATGTCTGAGAATGCCCGGCTACTGGCCAAGGCTCGCACGGCCATGAACAGCGCCGAAGAAATTGAATCAGAACGAGTTGCCCTGCTCAAAAAGCAGGTCGACAGCGGCGACTACACCATCCAGATCGGCGAACTCGCCCGAAAATTGCTTGCGAAAATCAAGCCCAAATGAAATGATCCACGAGGACTCCTGCAATGGTAGACGATGAATTCACAAAAAACCGTTTTGAACTCGAACAGGTGCTGGTAATTCTATTCAGGTCGTTGCAGGAACTACTCATCCTGTCTAAAAGGGAACGCGTTTCCCTGCTGAATGAACCGGACCAGATCCTGCAGATCGTGGAGGACAAGGAAGTCCTCCTCGACAAGATCAGTGTCCTGGAAGATAAGTGCCGCCAGATTGTTCAGGAACTATCGCTCACCTTGAACCTGCGCCACGAAGACACTTCCATCCAGTCACTTCTCCCCTTTTTCAAATCTGAAGAAGCCAGCCGAATCAAAAATTTATCAGACGGGATTCACAGCCTGGCAAGCCAGGCGCGTGACCTGAACCATGCCAGCCAGGCCATTGCCATCACTAAACTGGACTGGCTGAAGGCCACTCAGTCCTTCCTGATCGGCATGTTCCAACCGGAAGCCGGATACCGCTCTCCCCGGGATGGCATGAAACACCAGGAACCGGTGGCAGGGTTGGGCGTGGAAATTCGGGCTTAAGGAAACTACCATGCCAACCATTTCTTCCGGAATCTCGATCGCACTTCAAGCCGTCCTGACCCATTCTCAGGTTCTGGAAATCACTGAGCACAATGTCGCCAACGCCAGCACTCCCGGGTATAGGCGTCAGGCTGCCATTCTGACCACCGATACACCCACCTCCATCAACGGCGCAGATCACGGCATCGGGGCCGGACAACGCGGCAGCGGCGTCACCATTGACCGTATTCAACGCTTCAATCTTGCCTACTTTGACGGGCGCTTCCGCTCGGTCTCTGCCGAAGCCAAAAATTGGGAGACCCAAAGCGGGATTCTCTCGCAACTGGAAGCGACCCTCGCCGAAACCTCCGATGAAGGCCTGCTCAACAAATTAGACCAGTTCTGGGGAACCTGGCAATCGCTCTCCAACGACCCGACCAACACCAGCCTGCGCACCGTATTGCTGGATGACGCCAACACTGTGGCTCTCGCCCTCAACCGGCGCTCCAGCCAGATCATCCAGTTGCGCAGTGACCAGAATAAT
>DAOQBX010000062.1:0-7601 GCA_035340155.1 Anaerolineales bacterium
TGGCGGCTACCGCTGAGGCCGGACAAACGCCGGTCTCTTCAGAGGTGCTCATTGCTTTGGCGGATGGAGATTCGATGGCCGCGCCGCTGGCCAGAGTTACCTTATCACCGGGGGCTGCGCGAATGATCGAGGTTCGTGGAGAGGTCTCGAACCCGGAGGGCGACCTTGAAGATTGGATCGCCTTCACTTCGTCCAGAACGCGGATCGTGCTGGGTGTTCAGTGCGAGCAGGGCGTGTTGCAGGTTGAGGTATGGCAGGCGGGAGTGTTGACCCAATCGTTGCTGCTCTCCTGCGGGGATAAGGTAGATTTGAGCGTTACAGCAAATATTGAATATCAATTGAGAGTGTCGCTGCCATCGGCGGGACAGTTGCAGTATCGATTGAGTGCCGAGGTTGGGGAGTAAACCGACAGCCTGGGAGGAGGCACAGGCTCAAGCACGGGTCAGAAGCGGTTCTTCGTCCCAAACATCAGATTTCCATTTGTGAAGCACTTGTACCGAATTGTACAAAATCCGTTTTTTTGGTATAGTTGTGAACAATTCCAATAAAAGGCGAGGGCTAAAATGAACGCAAAGAAGATCCCTGATATTATCATTGGACGCCTGCCCGTTTATTTACGGGCGCTTCAGCGCATGGCCGATATGGGGTTGAAGACCACTTCTTCACAAGAGTTGGGTGAACATGTGGGGATTTCGGCGGCGCAGATCCGCAAGGATATTTCCCAGTTCGGCGAGTTTGGCAAGCAAGGGACGGGTTATTCGATCGAGTTCCTGCTGAAGAAGTTGCGCGAGATCCTGAAGGTGGATCGCATTTGGGATGTGGTGGTGGTCGGGGCGGGCGATATGGGGCATGCGGTGGCGAATTATCAGGGGTTTCAGAACCGCGGTTTTCATATTGTGGCGATCTTCGACAGCGACAAGGCAAAGGTCGGGCAGACCATCGGCAAGTTTGCCGTGGAGGATGCAGAGGGGATGATCGAGAAGATCCGCGAGAGCGGGGTGAAGATCGCGATGTTGACGGTGCCCGCCGTGGCGGCGCAGGATGTGGCGGATAAACTGGTGCAAGCCGGTGTGCGCGCGATCTTGAACTATGCACCGATCAGCCTGAACGTGCCGAACAATGTGAAGGTGCAATATATCGATCCCTCCACGCATTTGCAGAGGATGACGTATTATTTGTAGGGGGAGATTTGTTCACTTACTTTCCAGGTTTTGATTTGCAATCTATAGGGTGTTATACAGCATGATGCTGTATAACACCCCAATTTGGGGGTATATACAGCGCGGCGCTGTATATACCGTAGTTGGCACGCCCCTTGCATAACATAATCTAAAAACCAAAGTCATGACAATAAGCGAACTTTACGCATCACACATCAGAAGAGTACAAGTTGGATTCATTATTTCAGGTGAAAATCTAAACCCTGAAAAAATTAGTGACGCACTGGGAATAGAATCTGACGTGAGCGCAAATCGTGGCGACCCTAAAATTGTCTATGGCAAGACAATAGGCTTGTATAAAAAAGGCTTTTGGAGAGTTCATACAAAAGGAAAAGTTGAGTCCAAAGACATTAACGACCATTTGAATTTCCTTTTAGCCATCTTGCTCCCTCGTACAGATGCAATTCTTGAATTGGCAGAAAATGGGGAAACTTACTTTGATGTGCTGTGGGAATCAACTTATCTTTATGCTGGCACAGGTCCATTGATAAGTAAGGAATGTTTGTCAGGCATTGGAAAACTTAACGCAAGCATGGGATTTGACATTTATCAAATAGATGATGAACAATCGGAAGCAAAATGAGTTATGATTTCAGAAGTGTTTTTTTGTAAGGAATCTGTCAGAGATAGCAACCGTATGAAACGAATTCAGGCATTGAGTCTTGCACAACAAAAGCGTGCCAACAAAGCGTCCCGATAGAACTGGCTGGACGGCTTCGCCCGGTCCGCTAGGCAGGGCAGGTAACGCAAACCGTTAGCCTACTGCTTCCAAAATCAAATTTGCTTGGGAAAATCTTATTATGCAATGACAGAAATTTCAGTTATCGCCAAGAGCCATCGCAAGGGAATATTCCGTAATTTTTCTCGCCATTCCATACAAAGGTGCTGAATAATAACTCGCACTAAACTTCAAAATATTCTTAAAGGGAACATAAGTCATGGCAAATGAAGTAAACATTGAAGAAGAAATCAGGCTTTTGGAACTCGACACTCTTTCTGCACAAAAATGGGGCGATGAAGGAAAAATTGGGGAATGGGTTCATAAGTATCTATTAAGTGGTAAAGGCGGAAAATCGAACCCAGAATTTTCAGAAGGTTTAAAGCGAGAAAAACGTTGGTGGAATGGACCAATTGAATTTAGCCTCGCTGATTTGTCGCCAGCGGTTGGAACGGAATCAGGAATGGAGTTCGTGGTTGATAAAGATAAGTGGTTTGCTTGGACTAGCAAACTAGCCAATTCGTTTTCAAGCCCATTATCGCTTCCTCCATTGATTATTGAATATCGAGATGGGGAGTTGAGTGTACGTGATGGAAATACAAGATATGGGGCAATGAAACTTCTCGGATGGACTTCATGCTGGGTTATTATCTGGTATAACTCGGAAAGTGATTTTCATACGCACAACAAAATCCTCTTTAGGCAAAAAGTGAGCTAACAAAGCGTCCCGATAGAACTGGGATGATATGCAGCAACCCTGAAAAGCATCAGGACAGGCTGTCGTGAAAGTCAAGAGCAAAAGCACCTTTAAAGGGAAACCCAGACCATTTCAGGTCATGTTGGCTGGACGGCTTCGCCCGGTCCGCGAGGCAGGGCAGGTATCCCCTACGGGGACGATGGCGCAAGTCGTTGGGCGGCTCAAAATTACTGCAGAGAAAGGAACAATATAGATGGAAAAAATTTTGGATCTGGTCTGGGGGCTTTTTAGCGCTCTCTTATGTTTTGTTCCGCCGTTAGTATTTGTTGGAATAATTGGCTTTGCCATTTATAAATTTGTAGATGCGCAAAACAACCAAATTAAGTGGTGCGAAAAATGTAATTCATGGCAAAAAATGAAGAGAAGAATTGGCGAAGTTGAAGGGTGGGATTGCCCCAACTGTAGATGGACAAACCAAAATTCTTTAGGCGCTTGTCCCACCTGCGGCTGGCATCAAAGATACGAAAATCGAACTGTATCGCATAGAGGTCCTTTTCGGAAAATTGATCGTACGCCTGTCACTCCCTTTTGGGGCGTACAAGAAGAATATTGGGCATACGAAGAAAGAATCCAATGCCCCAAGCATGGAATATTTACGGCATACATACCTGTCGATGCTTATCAGAATTCCCATGCGAACTCAAACGAAGATTACGATGATTAGTAAGATAGTGAGGAAAATTATTGTGATAGAGAATTCGAAAACAGAGGGCTTTACTGGAGCAATCGAGTCTTGCGTTCCGTAAGGTTGTCAACTGATGAACACCGATAAACAGCTGTGTCAAGGGGAGCGGAAAAAAATGAACGAAGAAAGTCCCGAGCCAGGCAAAAGGTCTCGGGACTTTGTGTTTTTGCAGCAGGAAATCGATCAACGGGCTGTCTTATTCCAGTCGATCCACGATCCCTAGGTCGATCTGCACATCCACCGCGGGCGAACGGAGTTGAGCCTCCATGCCGCCGTCCACGACCAGGCGCTGGCCGGTGATGTAATCCGAATCCGCCGAGGCAAAGAACAACGCGGCAGAGGCGATATCGTTCGGCGTGCCAGCCCTGCCCAGCGGAATGGCGCGTGCAGCCGCTTCAGGGCCGGTGGCGCCGCCGAGCGCATTTTCCACCGTCACATTGCCGGGCACCACCACATTGACACGAATCTTCCAGGGCGCAAGATCCACAGCCATGGCGCGAGTCGCCGCTTCAATGCCGCCTTTGGTGGTGTCATACGCCATGAGATGACGATGCGCTCGCAGCCCGCCGCCGGAACTCATATTGATGATGGCGCCGCCGTTCGCTCTCCCTTCAGCGAATTGTTTCGCCATGATCTGCGCGGCGCGTTGGCTGCAATAGAACATGCCGGTCAGGTTGATCTCCAACGCGCGCAGCCAGGCTTGCGGAGTGAGTTCGAGGAAGTTCTTATTCGAAGCCGGGTGATGCACCAGGGCAGCGTTATTTACCAGCACATCAAGCCGGTCAAATCGCTCCAGCACCATGCCGAACATATTCCGGACTTGTTCCGGGTCCGACACGTCACACAGCGCGTAGGAAGCGTTGAGTTGGGCGGCCAGGGCTTTCGCCTTCTCTTCGTTGATGTCGGCAATGACAACCTTTGCGCCTTCCTCTGCAAACCGCGTACTGATGACAGCGCCGATGCCCTGCGCCCCACCGGTGATCACAGCAACCTTGTTCTCAAGTTTCATAAATCCTCTGCCTCCATGTTTGGATCAGATCTGCCCTGAGGCACCCCACTGGCGCAAAAACTCCTGGTATTGCGGGTCTTCATACCGGCTGGGGAGGAACGCAGAAGCGTAAGAAGGAAGGTCTCTTCCCATCACGTGACGTGCGAGCAGGTCCCCAGCCCCAAACGAGACTTGCATCCCAAACCCTCCAAAACCACCGATGATAAATGATCCCTCCATGGGCAACGGGCCGATCAGGGGACGGTTCTCAGGGGTCCGGGCATAATAGCCGCCGTCAATGAACGGCCTGGGCATCTTATTAAAATATTTCGATAATTCGGGGATCACACTGGCCATACCGCGTAGAGCCATTTCGGGAAGTTGCTGATCGATCGGAATGGGAAAGACCGGTTCCATCATCGGACGATCAGGGCCATACGCCCACTGCAAAAGCAGCGTATCCCCTTCACCTTCAGGCCGGCCATGCACGCCCACGCGGAACTCATCCAGCAGCCAGCGCGAGCCTTCATCCTCCGCAAGCGCAGCGCGTTCTTCGTCCGTCCATGCCAATCGCACCGGGTCGTTCCAGATGAACAGGCCCAGATCGCGCGGCACGATCCGGTAATGGTCGCTGAAGACCAACTTAAGATGCGGTTCGACCATGACAGGGAGTTCGGCGCCAAGCCATCGTCCAACCTCTCGCTGAAATGGACCTGCCGCGACAATGAACTTGTGAGTAGAGATGGTTTCCGTTCCGCCTTCAACAGCGAACTTCACAGCCTCGATCCGGCCGCCCTGCGATTCAACGCCCTCCACTTTTCCTTTTACCACCCGCACCCCATGCGCAAGAGCCTGCTCCAACATATACATTCCGAATTGCTGCGCCGCAAACCAGCCGCAGCGCCGGGTATGCAGGAGACCCAATACATCCACGGTCAGAAATGGGAAATGGCGATGGATCAGCGCCGGGTCAAGGATCAGGTCTGCACCGGTCGGCGCATCGAAAATATCGTGTTCTTGAGACGGCACGTAGTGGGGGTCATCGCTCCCGCCGCGATGCACACGGAGACCGCCCGCGCCCAGACCCGTGATCTGCTTTGCCGTTGAGGTGATCGCATCAACCCCTTCGGGGAGACCTGTCGCGTACAAATATCCGCGACGATGCATCCGCAGGCGGTTGGGCGCTTCGCGATGCAAGCCCTCCATAATATCGATGCTGCGGTTCATGAGGCGGACCATATCATCGCCGGGGCCGGGCCACCAATTGCGGTATCCTTCCGTAGACTTGTCACTGGTCATCGTCAAAGGCGGTAACGGGTCAAGGATAACGATGCCCTTCACGCCATGCACAACGGCAAGGTGATACGCGGCAGAGATCCCGGCGATTCCCGCGCCGCAGATAACGACTTCGGCTGTCTTGATACTGGTCATGTACCGGCCTCCAATTCAAAGTTTATAACGGAAACTCTACCGATCAGGCTTTCTCAGGCCTTGAGTCGCTTCTTCATCCACCGACGATTGTTCAGCGTCGATCACGACGCCGTATTTCGTCCGCGCGGCCTGAACCGAAACATATCCCTGCTGCACATCCTCCAGCACCGCAGAAGGATCGCGTTCGAGCGGGGAATAGAATCCACCGCCGCCGGGCAGGCGAATGGTCACCGTCTGGCCGGGTTGCAGGGTGTAGCGGCTCTTTGGGTGGGGATGATACCCATCCGAACGGACCACTTCGCCCGGCGCACCGGGCAATCCGCCGTGATACCCATTGGCGGGAAATTTGGTGCGGTCATACATGCAGGAGTGGATGGCTGGCCGGCCCGTGAGGACCTCAAGCACCATTTCCTGGCCCAGGCCGCCACGGAACTTCCCGGCGCCACCCGTATCCACGATCAGTTCACGCCGATGCATGCGGATCGGTGCGACCGATTCGATCACCTCCGCTGGAACTCCCGTGATCCCGCTCGGAAATGCCGTGGCCGACAAACCATCGCGATAGGGCCGTGCGCCCATGCCCCCTGCGGAAAAATAGATATACGTAAACAGGTCGCCCCGGTCATTCAACTCGCCTTCGAACATCGTGTTCCACAACCCGGCTGATCCATCCGCAATGACGCGGCCGGGGATCGGGCTGGAAAGCGCATGCAGGATCGGCTGCGATACGAAGTGGCCGATCAAATGCCGCGCACTGACCGGCGCGGGTCTGCGGCAGTTCAAAACAGATCCCTCCGGGGCCTTGACCTTGATCGGACGGAAAGCGCCCTCATTGTTCGGGATCTCAGGAGCGATCGCACACATCAAAGTATAAGTGGTATAGGCATGGGTGTAATTCATCACCACGTTAATGCCGCGCCTGATCTGTGGTGAAGTACCGTCAAAATCCACTTCAATGTCCCGGGCATTCACCGTTACTTTACAGTGGATGGTCACCGGATCATCAAAGCCATCAATGGTCACTTCGCTGCGATATACCCCGGCGGGTATCTTCTGAATGGCGTCGCGCAGGCCTTTCTCGGTGCGGTCCAGGATCAGGTCTGAGATCTCTTCCAGTGAATCGAGTTTGTATTCATCCAACATCTCGACCAACTTTCGGCTTCCCACCACGTTCCCCGCTTGTTGAGCGTAGATGTCCCCGATCACCTCGTCAGGTACGCGCACATTGGCGCGGATGATGTCAAACAGATCATCGTTCGGCTGGCCCGCTTTGAACAATTTCATCAACGGGACGAAAAGCCCTTCTTCGAACAATTCGGTGGCGTCGCCGCCCATCGTCAAGCCGCCAATGTCCATGGCGTGACAAGTGCTGGCAAACCAGCCAATGCCTTTGCCTTTATAGAATACCGGTGTGACGATGGTCTGGTCGAACAGATGCCCCGATGCGGCCCACGGATCGTTGGTGATCAACGTATCGCCCGGTTGCAGCGTCTCGATCGGGAATTTTTTCACCACATGATCCCGCACACAGTTCGCCATTGTATTGATATGTCCTGGTGTACCGGTCACCGCTTGTGCCAGCATGCGGCCCTGAGCATCGAACACTCCGGCCGAAAGATCGCCCGCCTCGCGCACCAGCGTGGTGAACGAGGAGTGGATCAGGGCGGCGGCCTGTTCGTTCACGATCGAGATCAACCGCTTCCACAACACTTCGAGCAGGATCGAATCAATCATGGTTCCCATCCTTCATCAACACCAGGCATCCGTTCTCGGCCGCGCGGAACGACCACCCCGGCAGCACC
>DAOQBX010000063.1:0-7588 GCA_035340155.1 Anaerolineales bacterium
TCGATGGCTTTCTCAATGGAATCGAATGCAGCGATACCATCGTAATAGGAGTTCACCAAAATCTCCGTGTAATAGGCATAAGCCAGGGCGTTGTTCGAATCCAGTTCGAGCGCGCGCTTGATGTCGCTTTCGGCCTCAAGGTATTCACCTTGAAAGCTGAGCGCCCAAGCCCTGACGGCATACGCCATGGAGTTGGTCTGGTTGAGCAACAGGGCATCTTCCGCAGCGACCTGCGCTTCCTTGTATTTTCCGGCAAAGATCAAAGTCCGCGCCAGCATGATATGGATACTGGCATCATCTGGACGCGAAAGGATGGCCTGCTGGTATTTGTCGGCTGCCGGCAGCAACTTACCATCTTTAAACAACGATTCGGCTTCGGCCACCAGCGTCTCCGGCGCGATCGTCGCTGTCGGGGTAGGCACACCCAGCGGTTGGATATCTGCCACCACGAAGCGATTGACATACGCGCCCGCCAATACCAGCAGCGACAACAAGATGATACGGAACCAATTTGGTTTGGCCCGCCTGCGGTTCATACTCCATTTACTTCCTCGTAGGTACATAAAATCATATTACCATTCGCACGAAAGGGGCGCAAGCAGGGGGTTTAACCTCTAATTTGCCTCTTACCATTTTTTTGCGAACCAACTCCAAAGTCTGGAGACTTTGGAGTCTCATCCTGTATATATGCTAAAATCGCCCCATGCAATTCGAGGTCTTCACCCTCCTGCCCGAAGTTTTCCCATCGTATTTAGATACCAGCATACTCAAGCGTGCGCGTGAAAGGGGTCTGATCACCGTCAACGTACATAACATCCGCGACTACACCCATGATAAGCATCACACCACCGACGACCTGCCCTATGGCGGCGGCGGCGGGATGGTGATGAAACCGGAGCCGGTCTTCGAGGCGGTTGAATCCGCCCTGAATGTTTCGCATCAAACCCCGCCGGAATCTGATGCGAACATCCCTGTCGTTTTGCTTACGCCTCAGGGAAGGGTCTTCGACCAGAATGTCGCGCGGGAATTGTCGCAATTTCCGCGCATCGCCCTGATCTGCGGACGATACGAAGGTTTTGATGAACGCATCCGCGAAAACCTCGTCACCGACGAGATCTCCATTGGCGACTACGTATTGACCGGCGGCGAACTACCTGCCTTGATCTTGATCGATGCCGTGGCGCGCCTGCTGCCCAACGTGCTCGGCGACCCCACCGGCGCGGAGGATGATTCGCATGCCATGGGTCTGCTGGAATATCCGCACTACACCCGGCCGCCCGAGTTCCGCGGCTGGAGCGTCCCCGATGTACTGCTCTCCGGTGACCATGCCAAGGTTAACCGCTGGCGTAGGGAGCGTGCCCTTGAACGCACCTACAAAAAACGGCCGGACATGCTGGAAAAAGCCGAACTTTCAAAGACCGATCTGAAATTTTTGGATGGCTTGAAAAGCAAGGCCAGCAACGAAGAATAAAAATTGCAAATCGAAAATCGACCATCGCAAATTGGAGGAGACATCATGTCATCAAGATTGAACTACGGCAAGACCTTCCTGCTCGGTTTTGGATTTTTCGGGGTCAGCGTGATCTGGGGAGTGTACAACGCTTTCGTCCCCATCTTTCTCGCAGATAAATTCCATCTCTCCCCTGTTCTGATCGGGTTCTTCATGACCCTCGACAATATCGCAGCCTTGTTCATCCAACCGCCTGTTGGCGCCTGGTCTGACCGACTGCGCACCAAACTGGGGCGTCGCATTCCTTTCATTCTCGTTGGAGCGCCGATCACAGCCCTGGCCTTCGGATTGATCCCGCTCGCGGCGGTGTTGCCGTTATTCGTGGCCTGCACCAGCACGCTGCTGCTCAGCGCTGCGTTGTGGCGCACCCCGGTGGTGGCGCTCATGCCCGATATCACCCCCTCCGAGTTCCGCTCGCAGGCCAACGGTATCATCAACTTTATGGGCGGCATCGGCACCATCGTCGCCTTGCAGACGGGCGGCTTGCTATATAAGATGAATTCCAACTTCCCCTTCTGGCTTGGGTCCGCGCTGGTCATCGTGGCTGTGCTGATCGTGTATCTCTTCATTGAGGAGCCGAAGGAATACGAAGCCTCCGAAGCACAGCCAGGCATGTTCGAAAGTTTGAAGGAAGTCTTCAGCGATCCAGATAAAAGCGGCTTGCGTATTTTGCTCGCCATCTTCTTCTGGTTTGTCGGTTTCTCGGCAGTGGAAACTTTCTTCACACTTTACGCCAAGAATCATCTTGGCCTGAACGAAGGGGACGGCGCGACTTTGCTTTCGGTGCTTCCACTTTTCTTCGTGCTGTTCGCCATTCCCTCCGGCTTTATTGCCGGAAAGATCGGCCGCCGCACCACCATTGCCACCGGCCTGGTCATCTTGACCATCATGCTGGTGCTGCTATACATCACCCCAGCCAGCGCCCTGTTGACAGGCGTCGCTCCGCTGCCTTTGGTGGGCATTCCACTCGTTGAAGGCGGCGCGCGCATGTTGACCCTTGCGGGCGTGCTGCTCATTCTTGGCGGCATTGGCTGGGCCTTCATCAACATCAACTCTCTGCCCATGATCGTAGATCTGACCAGCGCGGCGCGCATCGGCACTTTCACGGGGCTGTATTACCTGTTCTCCACCTTCTCGGCCATTGTCGGCCCGAACCTCAACGGCTGGGCGGTACAACTAACGGGCAATAATTACAACACCATCATGCTCATTGCGCCGTTCTTCATGCTGGTGGCCCTGGGTCTGATGTTGGGCGTGAAGCGCGGCGAGGCAACCACAGCCAATTAAGAGAATTAAATTGCGAGTCAAGCATTTCCTTTTTCTGACGATGATGGCTTGGGTGCTGAGCGCCTGCCTGTCATCGTCAGATTGTTTCCGCAAAGAAGTCTTCTGCGCAGCGCTGGTGACCGATACACTCGGCCTCAATGACCACGGCATCAACCAGGATGCCTGGGCCGGGTTGCAGGAAGCCAAAGCGAGCGGTCTGGTAGACATAGCCGAAATCATCGAATCTGTAGACCCGCGCGATTACGAAAAGAACATCATCTATTTTGCCGAACGCGGATACGATGTGATCGTCACCGCAGGAGCGGGATTGGATGATCAGACCTTTCGCGTCTCAAGCATCTTCCCCTACGATCCGACTCAGGAGCGGCCTGGTTCTGTTTTCGTCGGGTTGAACCAGGCCTATAAAGAGTCCCGTCCAAACCTCATCGCCATCACCTTCCCTGAAGACCAGATGGGCTTTGCCGCCGGGCTATTAGCCGCCCGGCTTAGCAAAACAGGTATCGTCGCTGGCATCTGCGAGACTTCCGGCATCGACGCGATGTGGCGTTATTGTGAGGGCTTTCGAGCAGGCGCGGAATACCTGCCGGATGTGAAGGTCCGCGTTTTGCTTACATACCGCGAGGGTGGCGATAGCGAGAAGTTGTTCATTGACGACACTTGGGGATATGAAACCGCGCATGACCAGATCTTCAAAGGCGCAGATGTGATCTTCGCAGCAGGCGGGGCTACCGGTCAAGGCGCTTTGCGGGCCGCCACCGATTTTGAGGTGCAGGCTATCGGCACAGAGCGCGACCAGGGAGCGGCGTTGGGCGTATCCGGCCGGGGTGTGGTGACCTCTTTCTATGGGCAGGCCGGGTTCGAGGTCCAGGAAGTGATGCGACTGCTCAAGGCGGGAAACCTGCCTGCATCGCGGATGGGGCAAATCCAGCTTGTGCCCCTTAACCCGGCATTCCCTCCTGAACAGACCATTGAGATCGAAACCCTGATTAACATGCTTTTTAATGGGGAAATCAGCACAAATATACGGCCTGAGGCCCGATAACATTGCGAAGGGTTGCACAAAGCATGGAGAAGATTTATACTTGCATTGTCGTAAGGCTATGCTAAACAGCAAGCCATTCCTACCCCTATCTTCTAGAGGAGAAGAAAAAACATGAAGAAGCTCTATTTTATTGTGGTCGCTTTGGTTGTAGCGTCCCTGGTCCTCACCGCCTGTGGTGGCGGTGGCGCTGCCAGCACTGGCAGCAGCGTCAAAGTTGGTGAAGTGACCGACCTCGGCGGTATTGACGATAAGTCCTTCAATGCCAGCGGCTGGGCCGGCGCCCAGAAGGCTGCCACCGATTTCGGTGTCGAAGCCAAGTATTTGGAATCCACCCAACAGTCCGACTATGCCAAGAACATTCAGCAGTTCGTGGATGAAGACACCAACCTGATCGTGACCGTGGGCTTCCTGCTCGGTGTTGACACCGCGGTTGCCGCCAAGGCCAACCCCGACACCCATTTCGCCATCGTGGACTATTCCTACCCTGACTGCTTCGGCACCGACTTTGTCGAAGGCCAGACCTGTGGTTCCGCGAGCGAACTCCCGAACGTTCTGGGCCTGACCTTCCAGATCGACGAAGCCGGCTTCCTCGCTGGTTACGCCGCTGCGGCCTCCACCCAGACCGGCAAAGTTGCCACCTTCGGTGGTATCAACATTCCGCCCGTGGTCTCCTTCATGATCGGCTACGAAAAGGGTGTTCAGTACTACAATTCCCAGAAGGGCGCGAACGTGGAAGTCCTCGGCTGGAACACTGAAGCCAACGATGGTTCCTTCACCGGCAACTTCGACTCCCTCGATGACGGCCGCTCCTTCGCCGAATCCTTCGTTCAGGAAGGCGCCGATGTCATCATGCCCGTGGCCGGACCTGTGGGCCTCGGCTCTGCCGCCTATTGTCAGGAAACCGCTTCCTGCAAGATCGTCGGCGTGGATGTCGACTGGACCGTTTCTGCTCCGGAATACAAGGACGTCATCCTCACCAGCGTGTTGAAGAACATCAACGTGGCTGTATACGATGCGATCAAGTCCGAAGTAGATGGCGCCTTCAAGGGCGGTATCTATGTTGGTAACGTTGCCAACAACGGCGTGGGTCTCTCCGATGTCGCCGGCGCTTCCGACGAACTCAAGTCCGAGATCGAAGCCATCAAGAAGGGCATCATCGACGGCTCCATCGCCACCCACTAGTTTCATCTGATCCAAGAAAAGCCGGGGGAGGGTCCCCTTCCCCGGCTTTTTTGTTCCCACCAACCATTGAACTTTAAAGGTGTTTTCATCCCGGCTCGCGATCTGAATGCGACTCCTTTTTTTATATAGAGTGCAAAAAAGACCTTTAGGTTCAATGAAGACAATTTAGCAAATCATGGAGGGCACGCAATGACCAATGTTCTCGAGCTGCGAGGCATTACCAAACGCTTCCCCGGTGTTATTGCAAACGAAAATGTGGATATAACCTTACGCGAGGGGAAGATCCTCGCTCTGCTGGGGGAAAACGGCGCAGGCAAGACCACGTTAATGAACATTTTGTACGGTTTATATAAGCCTGATGAAGGCCATATTTCGGTGCGCGGGAAGCAGGTGGAGATCCACGGCCCGAACGATGCGATCTCGCAGGGGATCGGCATGGTCCATCAGCACTTCATGCTTGTGCCTGTCATGACCGTCACCGAGAACGTGATGCTGGGCATTGAACCGACGAAGAACGGTGTATTTCTGGACAAGGAAAAGGTCGCCAAGCGGATCCGCGAGATCTCAGACCAGTATGGGCTCGAAGTGGATCCGAATGCCTATATCAAAGACCTTCCGGTGGGTATCCAGCAGCGTGTGGAGATCATCAAGGTGCTCTATCGCCAGGCGGATATTCTGATCCTTGACGAGCCGACCGCCGTGCTCACCCCGCAGGAAGTGGAGGGCCTGTTCAAGATCATCGATACGCTGATCAAGTCCGGCAAGTCCATCATTTTCATCACCCACAAATTGAAGGAAGTGCTGGCTGTTGCAGACGATATCACCGTGTTGCGGCTGGGGCGCGTGGTCGGGTCCATTGCCCCGCAGGAGGCCACTTCTGAAAAACTGGCCTCTATGATGGTCGGGCGTGACGTCAACTTGATCGTGGATAAACTATCCGCCAAGCCCGGCGAGCCGGTGCTTGTGGTCGACAACCTTTTTGTCCGCGATGAGCGCCAGCATATGGCTGTGCAGGGCGTTTCTTTCGAAGTGCGCAAAGGGGAAGTGCTCGGTGTGGCAGGTGTGCAAGGAAACGGTCAGACCGAACTGGTCTATGCGTTGACCGGTCTTCTTCCGCTTGATGGCGGGATCATCCGCTTGTTGGGCGAGTCCATCCAACACACCACCCCGCGTGACATCCTCGAACGAGGCGTGGCGCACATTCCGGAAGACCGCCAGCGGCATGGGTTGATCCTAACCTTCCCCATCCACGACAATATGATGTTGTGTACGTATTACAAAAACCCGTTCGCAAAAGGCATCACCCTTCAGGAAAAATCCATCTTCAGCAATGCCGAAGAACTGGTCAAACAATACGATGTGCGCACACCGAACATTTACGTCAATGCCGGGACGCTCTCCGGCGGCAACCAGCAAAAGGTGATCGTGGCACGCGAGTTCTCGCGCCCGATCGAATTGCTGATCGCCTCCCAGCCGACCCGCGGCCTGGATGTCGGTTCCATCGAGTACATCCACAAACAGATCATCCGCAAACGCGACGAGGGTGCCGGTGTGCTGGTGGTCTCCTCCGAACTGGATGAGATCCTCGCCCTGTCAGACCGCATCGCCGTGATGTACAAAGGCCAGATCATGGACATCCTCGACGCCAGCAAGACCACCAAGGAACAACTTGGCCTGCTCATGGCTGGCGTCCATCCTTCTGAAGCAAAGAATTCAAAGTAGGAGCAGATCGTGAGCGAAACAGCCACTCCCTCCAAAAAACAAAACAGCAATCGCACCTCCTGGACGCAGGAACTCATGGTTCCCGGTCTCGCCGTGCTCACCGGGCTGATCATCGGCGCGATCGTCATCGTTGCCAGTGGCGCGAACGTGTTTGACGCGTACGGCGCCCTCTTCGCCGGTTCCTTTGGCAGCCCGGCCAAGTTCGTAGAAGGCTTTCAGGTGTTTTTCTCCACCGGTGAGACCAAGGAATTGCTCAAAGCGATCTATCCCTTCACGGAAAGCCTGGTTACGGCCACACCGTACATTTTCGCCGGTCTTTCGGTGGCGCTTGGTTTCCGCGCAGGTCTCTTCAACATCGGCGCAGAAGGACAGTTCTTCATCGGCGCATTGTGCTCCGCCTATGTCGGCTACAGCGTCAAGGGCTTGCCCATGATCATCCATCTGCCGCTGGCATTGTTGGCTGGTGCATTGGGCGGTGCCATTTGGGGCATGATCCCTGGCTATCTTAAAGCGAAATTCGGCGCGCATGAAGTGGTGAATACCATCATGATGAACTGGATCGCCTTCCGCTTAAGCGACTGGCTGTTGAGCGGGCCGATGAGGTCTTCCGGCTTCCGCCCGGTGACGCCGAACGTGCTCGCCACAGCCGAACTTCCGCGCTTCTTCCCGGACCCCTTGCGCTTCAACCTCGGATTCTTCCTCGCGCTTCTGGCAGCACTCCTCGTCTATTGGTTCCTGTTCAAGACCACCACCGGTTTTGAAGTTCGCTCGGTAGGCGCCAATCCCGACGCCGCCAAGTATGCCGGTATGAGCATCGTCAAGAATCTCGTGCTGGTCATGTCGCT
>DAOQBX010000064.1:0-7500 GCA_035340155.1 Anaerolineales bacterium
GTCAGTCCATGCCGAGCGAGCAGGAGGAAGAATCCGATAGCCAGCAGGATGGCGACAAAGAGGAAAAAAAAACTTAAAACTGGAAGATGAGCAGACCGAGGAAAGCGCGCAGGAGGGCAATCCCGAACCGATGCAGCAGCAGGAAGTCTTTGCGAGTTCCAATGCAAATTGGTGGGAAGGCGGGCAGAAGGTCAAGGCTGGCGATACGTTCCAGCCGCGCAAGCTCAACACTCCACTCGATAAACTGACTCGCAAGCAGGCGGGCCGGCGTTCGCTCACCAAGACCGAACGCAAACATGGACGTTACATCATGGCCCGTCCTGCTGGCGATAACCTGACCGATATCGCCTTTGACGCCACCATCCGCGCGGCGGCCCCCTTCCAAAAACAACGCACCGAAGAACGCAAGAAACTCGCCTTCTCCATCAAGAAGAGCGACCTTCAACGCAAGATCCGCGTGAAGCGGGTGGCGAATCTTGTACTATTCCTTGTGGATGCTTCATGGTCGATGGCTGTGGCTGAACGCATGAACGCCACCAAGGGCGCGATCCTCTCCCTGCTAACGGATGCGTATCAACGCCGTGACCGGGTGGGGCTGATCGTCTTTCAGAAAGACCGCGCCACGCTGGTGCTCTCCCCCACCAATTCTGTTCAACTTGCTCAACGCGCCCTAATGGATATCCCTGTCGGCGGAAAGACTCCACTCTCGGCGGGTCTCTTCATGGCCCACGATGTGTTGACGCATGAGAAGCATATTCACCCGGATGTGGAACCGCTTCTCATTGTCCTGACCGATGGGGCTGGGAATGTTTCTCTGGGGACGCTCCCCCCTCAGGAAGAAGGCTTCAAGTTCGCAGAGATGATCGCCAATGAGAAGATCCGCTCAGTGGTTATCAACATGGAACATGCCGCTTTCGACCAGGGCCTCGCTCAACAACTTGCGGACCACCTCGAGGCGCCTTGTTTCTCGCTGAACGAGTTGAAAGCCGAAACGCTCTACAACGCAGTCGTGGACGAGATGTCCAAACCTGCGAAGAAGTAAAAAAGACGGTCGCCTTCGAGGCGACCGTCTTTTTATCACGAGTCAAATCCCAGCCCAAACGCGTCCAAGGTCTTTAACCAAAGATTTCTTCTTCCTTGATTCCTGTCCGCCTGGTCGAGCGACCACCTCGTAAAGTTGATGATCGGCGAGCGGAAAGGTTCCGGTGGGAACGGGAACGGCTTTGACTTCACCATCTGCAATTCGGTCCGTTCGGTTCTCTTCCCATCCAATAGGTCCAGCATTACTTGCGCACCAAAGCGCGAAGCCCCCACACCCAGCCCGGTATAGCCCATTGCGTAGGTAAGTTTTCCCTGATAGGCCTGTCCCCAAAACGATGTATAACGCGAACAGGTGTCGATCACGCCGCCCCAGGCATGCGTGAAGCGTAACCCTTCCAGCGTGGGAAAGGTCTGGAAAAAGTGCTCCGCCAAAAGTCCGAAAGAAGCGGGGCGATCTTCGAGTTGCAGCGCCACTTGATTATTCCGATAGTACACGGCATCGTATCCACCCCACAGAATCCGGCCATCCTCGCTGGTGCGATAGTAGTGGAACTGATTGCCATCGTCGGCCAGGCCTTCACGCCCGTGCCAGCCGATCGAATTACGCTGGGCTTGCGACAACGGCTCTGTCATCAAAACATAATCATAAACCGGGACAACATACAGAGAAAGAGATTTGAGCAAAGGTGGGAAGGCATTCGTGGCCAGTGCGACCCTGCGGGCTTCAACCTGACCCTGCGGAGTCTTGAGCAAAATGGTTTCGCGCTTCTCTTCCAACGCTGTAACCGGGGTGCCCTCAAAAAAGCGGACTCCGAACTGAAGACAGGCCCGCTTAAGCCCCCACGCGAGTCGCGCGGGGTTGAGCATCGCCACCGACGGTTCATGCACCGCTGCAAGATACGAAGGCGAATGCAACCGCGCGCGGACTTCATCCTGCGTCAGGAACTTTGCTTGCATGCCATAGCGCGCGGCTTCTTCGATCTCTTCATTCAACGCTGCGATCTGATACTCTTCGACCGCGACATGGATCTCACCCGAACGGATGAAATCGCAATCAATATTGAACTCTTTGATCGTAGTTTCGATCCCATCGAGATTCTCCTCCCCCATACGGATGAGCCTAGTAAGGTCTTTTTCCCAGCGGCTTTTACCGTTCGAAAAGCCATGCGTAAGGGATGCGGCACAGAAGCCGCCGTTACGTCCGCTGGCGCCGATGGCCACTTCACCCGCTTCAAGCAAGACCACATCGCGACTCGGATCGGCTTGTTTGGCTTGCAGCGCTGTCCACAGGCCGGTATACCCTCCGCCAATGATGGCAAGGTCGGTCTGGATCTGGGTTGTAAGGGGTGGGAAAGATTCCGGCTTGGATGGGTCATCCAGCCAGAAGGGTTTCAACTTCACCTCCGATATCGCCCGCAGACTCTCGGAGCGCGGAGTGGTTGAGAAGAACATGGGGTCTCCGGTTTCGCGGCTTGCCCATTTCAAAGGGCAAGGTCATAGTGTTACCCAAGTTTACCGGGGAGACACGGTTTACGTCAAATGAGACTTAAAAGCAAGATATTCCAAACACTTCAACGGTTTCTCACTTTAGGTTCAATTTTTCTTTCAGCCATTTTCGACGGTCTTTGGTGGCTTCTTCGTTCAGCCCATGACCCGACTCGTAGATCTTCTTCTCTTTTGGATTGTTCGCTGCGGCAAAGAACTCTTCGGCGCGTTCAAGCGGGACGTGAAAGTCGTCATTGCCGAACTGGAAAAAGATCGGTGCTGGAGAAAGGTTGGGAACATGCGAGATCGGGTCAATAGGTGACATCTCACGCAGAAAGGCTTCACGCGCCTCCCCTTCCAGTTTGGGCAGGTACAGGTACCAGTCTGGAAAACGAGGCGTGGCCGCCATGATCACATAATGCGTGGGGCGTTTGTCCAAACTTCCAGCAAGGATCCCATACATTCCGCCGAAATCGTGACCGACAAGGGCGAAGCGGCTCAGGTCTGCGCCGGGCCGCACGGTCAAAAAGTCGATGAAGCGGCGCAAGTTGGCCACTTCTTCCATCGAGTTGCGCAGGTCATCGGCCTGGGTGCGTTTGTAGAAAAAATCCGGGTCTGACCATAGAGTTTCGGCAGTGAGACAGATCACCCCCGCTTTCGCCATCTCAGCCGCTTCGTCCACAAATTGGCTGCGGTTGGAGTCACGCGCCTCCGGCTCGTACCAGTGCAGGAACAGGATCAGCGGATGCGGCCCCTCTCCCTCCGGCAGGAACAACTCCGCCATACGTCGATAACCGAACGGGGTTTGGAAGACCAGCAGTTGTTTTTCGTAGCCTTCTTCTTTGCGGCCAACAAGAATACGCACATCGGCGGGATTGAATTTCGTTTTGTTATCCATCTGAGACTGCATGCTGCCTCCATGAGATCGGTTTGACCCATTATAGGCCTTGTCACCCGGTTTTGAGCACCCTCTGCCGGGTGGGTTTTGACTTCATGACATCGGGAAATCTTTTCTCATTTTTAGCTTGACAAATATAGAACATGTGTTCTAATAACGAAAATTTCAACCATAAAGGAGGTCGAAATGACTGCTTACCGTCGTAATCCACTCGGAGATGGTGTCCGGCGCCTTTGGCACAACCTCACCCACAACCGCAATTTTAATCGCGGCGCGGCCTGGGGTATGATGATCCTTGGGGCGCTGCTTGCGTTCGAGGTCTTCAACTTCAGCACCACTCAATACGCTCTGCATGATATGCTCGGCGACCTGGCCTTCGCCGGCTTTAAATGGTCCACCATTCTTGCCATCGCCTTCTGCGGCATTGACTTTGCGGGCATTGCCCGCATCTTCACCCCAGAACAGGGTCGCGATGAACCTGCAGAAGTTTACTACCTCTTCGGCGCCTGGCTGCTCGCTGCCGGGTTCAACGCCACTCTTACCTGGTGGGGCGTTTCCGTTGCGATCACCAACAATGGCAATCTGCAATCCACCGCGGTGATGAGTTCCTCCACTCTTCACACCATCGTACCCATTTTCGTCGCGGCCATGGTCTGGCTGGTGCGACTACTCATTATCGGCACCTTCTCCCTCGCCGGAGAACGACTCTTCACCACAGCCCCGATCACACAATCGCAGGGATATTACAACAACAATCAACAACAGCAGCGACAGAATTATCAGGCCCCGCGCCCGGCGAATCCATACAATCAGCAGTCCCAGTACAGCAACCAATCGTCCGCAGCCTTGCGGCCTGCATCGCAGATCAACCGCCCGGTCAACGCTGCACCGGCGAACAACAACTTCCGCCCGGCACCCAAGCCTGTCCAATCGCAGCAAACATCCTTCACACCGCCTGAACCTACCTATCACCCCGTCTCCTACGAATCGCGCAGTAGTTCCGAGCCTACCAACCGTCATTACGACGCGTAGGCGTACACGCAGGGCAAGCCCTACTTAACAACAGAATAATTCATTTTCGAGCCCGGGTCCTTTAGACCCAGAAAAGAGAATCTTACGCATGCCCCGCGCTCGCACTCAAAAAACATTCCAGCCCGCTACACAAGCCGCTCCCCAGGAAGATGCAGGGAGCGGCTGTTTGTCAGGCTTTACGATCATTCCTCTCACGGTCATTCTCATCAGCGCACTGCTTGGAACACTGGCGATGCAAACTACACCAGTTTCCATTACCTGGAATATGACGCCTGCCCTCGTTACTGCAAGCCTTTCCCCCATCTTTCGGCCGGAAGTACTGCACTGGGCGGACTCCATCTCAAAGTGGGCATCCGCTTCAAACCTGGACCCGAACCTGGTCGCCACCATCATGCAGATCGAATCCTGCGGGGATCCCCGCGCCCTCTCCAGCGCCGGTGCAATGGGCCTCTTCCAAGTAATGCCATTCCACTTTCGCGCATCCGACAGTCCCTACCAACCGGATACCAACGCCGCCCGCGGACTCGCCTACCTCGTCCGCGCCCTTGATGCAGCACATGGAGATGCCCGTCTTGCCATGGCAGGATACAACGGTGGCATTGGCATCATCCACCGCGCCGAATGGACATGGTCTTCGCAGACGAAGCGCTATATTCAATATGGAGCACCCATCTACAGCGACGCCGCCAGCGGCATCGCCACGAGCGATGCATTGAACGAATGGTATTTGAGTTACGGCATCAGCCTGTGCAGGCAGGCGCACCAACGCCTTGGCCTGCCATAATCCCCCAAACCTATTTCTTCAACAAGTTCAACCAGATCACGAACGTGGTGCCATTACCTTCCTTGGACTCCACCTTGATATTGCCGCCGTGATGCTCCACGATCCACTTGGTGATGGAGAGACCCAGCCCAAAGCCGCCTGCTTTCTGACGGGTACGGGATTTCTCAGCGCGATAAAAACGCTCAAAGATGTGCGGCAGGTCTTCAGACGGAATGCCCGGCCCCGTATCACGGACGATGACACGCGCTTGTTCCCCCAACACGGAAAGGCTCAGGAAGACCTCCCCGCCTGAAGGGGTGTACTGGATCGCGTTGGATACCAAATTAAGGAACACCTGCTTCAAACGATCCCGGTCACCGTTGACAATGGCCTGGTCGATATCATTCAAATGTACGCGTACCCGGTTGCCTGCCAACACACGCATTTCAGTAAAGACCTCTGTCAGCAGCAGGTCCAGTTCTACAGGAGCGAAGTTAAGCGCGAGTTTGCCGGAATCTGCCTGGGCCAGCATGAGCAGCCCGCCCACCAAACGCGTAAGCCTGCCTGCTTCCTGATCAATGCTGTTCAACGACTCTTCATCGGCTTCTTTGATGCGGCGCATTAGATCCACATTGCCTTTGATGACTGTCAGTGGGGTGCGCAATTCATGGCTGACATCGGCGATAAATCTCTGTTGCGAGGTGAAAAGCGACTCCAGCCTTTCGAGCGTCTGATTGAATGAGATGACCAGGTCGCCCACCTCATCCTGGGTTTGTTCCTGGTAGGGAATGCGGCGGGAGAGGTCATCGGCGCGGTTGATCTGGTCGACCGTGTCGGTAATAGCCTCAAGCGGGGAAAGGGCGCGTCGCAACACGATCCACGACCCGATGGCTGCCATCAACATTGCGACAACCGCCACCAGGATCATGATGGAAAGCAGGTTGCCCCGCGTCGCATCCACCACGGAAAGGCTCGCGCCGACTTGCAGGACCCCGATGGCACGGTCACCCAATACCAGCGGCACACTTAACACTCGCAAGTGAACTCCATCAAGGTAGGAATCCTGATATAGAGATTGTTCGTGAGTCAGGCCATCGGGGTCGAGCGGCTTGGCAAGAGAACCAATACTCGGCGAGGAGGAAGCGAGTTTCCCATCTGCGCCCCATACCTGAACGTAGGCATTGGCAGTCATGTCCAGTTGCGGCAGGCTGATGAGGCTGATCTGTCCCATCGGGTTGACGTTGGTGGCACGGATGATCTCGCGCGCCACACCCGCCAGCATGTTATCCACCTGGTTGAGCAGGATGACGTTGACGAGGATATAGACCGCCGCGCCAAAGATCAATAGAATCCCGCCCATAAAAGTCGAGTACAACAAAGTGAGGCGCAGACGCAGGGACATGTGAATAGTTTAATGGAATGAGTTTAGGATAATCTGAGAATTGTTGCTGCAATAAAAAAGCGGTAGTTGCCTACCGCTTAGGGATTTTCCCTGAGAACATAACCGACCCCGCGCACTGTATGGATGAGACGGATTTCATTCTCCAGTTCCAGTTTCTGGCGCAGATAGCGGATGTACACTTCCAGCACGTTGCTTTCACCGCCAAAATCATAGCCCCATACGCGGTCAAAGATGACTTCACGGGTCAACACCTGTTTGGGGTGGCGCAAAAAGAGTTCGAGCAGTTCGTATTCTTTCGCTGTCAGCGCCACAGTGCGGTTGCCGCGCGTAGCCTGACGGGTTCCGGTATCAAGCGAAAGGTCGGCGAATTTCAGAACGGGGATGCGCTCAGGCTGGGTCCGGCGCAGAAGCGCACGCACACGCGCCAGCAATTCATCCAGGTTGAAAGGCTTCACCATGTAATCGTCGGCGCCTGCATCCAATCCTTGAATGCGGTCCTGCACGGTGTCTTTGGCGGTCAGCATCAAAATGGGGATCGAGCCACCCTGTCGCAGGCGATGACAGACCTCCAGGCCATCCATACCGGGAAGCATCCAATCCAGCACAACCAGGTCAGGGGTGTGGTCGCGGGCTGCGATCAATCCCATGCGCCCATCGGTGGCGGTATCCACGGTATAGCCTTCATAAGCCAGGCCACGCTGCAATAACTTCAGGATCGCCTGGTCGTCTTCGATGATTAGGATTCGCTCATTCATGGCAATGCTCCTCGCTTAAAAATATACCATAAACTCCAAACGGTTATTTGCTTCTCAGTAAATCCACAGCCGTCCGAAAGTCATAGGGATAGTCCGCTTGAAACTCGACCATCTTACCTGTTTC
>DAOQBX010000065.1:0-7483 GCA_035340155.1 Anaerolineales bacterium
GAGGTGCGCGAGGGCATGCGCAACCGCTGGGTCGTCGCGGCGACGCTGCTGCTGCGGGCGCTCTGGCTGCTGGCTGAACGCGCTGCCATTGCTTTGGAAGACCGCCAATTACAGCAGCGCGTCTTCCGCTCTTTGAAAGACCTCCAGCCGCAGGTTGAGTTGATCCAGCGGATGCGCGCTGCCGGACGGTATGATACCCGCGCCAGCCTGCTGACCGAACCCCTGCCACATGAATCTGACCTGGCCAACTGGGTCAAGGATGCGCTGACCCATTATTGGGGCGGGCCGAAATTCACCAATAATCCCTTGATCAATCTTCAAGTGGTGAAAGACCTGGCTGAAAAAGAGGATGGCAACCTCGCGAATGCCTTGCGCGCATTATTGCGTACTGCGGTGGATCAGGTCAAGCCACGCGGTGACCGCAAGTTCACCACCGAATGGATCCTCTACAACATCCTTGAGATGAAGTTCATCGAAGGGCGCAAGGTCCGGGATGTCGCGGCGCGCCTGGCCATGTCTGAAGCGGATCTGTATCGCAAGCAGCGCGTTGCCATCGAGGCGGTGGCCAAGGCCATCCTGGAAATGGAAGTCAACTTGTTGGATGGATAGAACGAAAACGGGCGTATCATTACGCTTAATTTAATTATGAAAGTTCGAAGGAGCGCACTATGACCGGTGGAAAATCGAAGAACGAGAATCAAATGCCAGCCATCGACGATGGTTGGTGGGCATCCGTATTGGCGGAGGAGAGCCGTTTTTCCCAGCCCGCTCCCCGGTTCACAGAAAATAAACTAGCCCCCACCATGCGTGAAGATGCCAGACAGGAATCCGGCGATAAAAAAGTGACCGTAAATTGGAATCAGGTAAAAGACCTGTACATGAGCGACCGGATCATTAACCTGATGGTGACGGGACATAATCGCGGCGGTTTATTGGTGGAAGGCGAAGGCCTTTACGGGTTTGTCCCCTTTTCGCATTTGGTGGAACTTGCCGGTCGTGTCGAAAGCATTGATCGTGAACAAGACCTTGAGCCTTACATTGGTCGCTCTCTTCGACTCAAAGTCATTGAATGTGTTCCTGAAGATGGGCGCGTAGTGTTCTCCGAACGCGCCGCGCAATCCGAACCGGGTAAGCGCGCCGAACTTTTCCATTCTTTGCATGCCGGTCAAAATGTGCAGGGAACCGTCACCAACGTCACCGATTTTGGTGTCTTCGTGGATCTCGGCGGTGTGGAAGGTTTGATCCACATCTCGGAACTCTCATGGGGGCGTGTGTCGCATCCGGCCCAGTTGGTAAACCATGGCAGTACCATTTCTGTGCAGGTGCTCGATCTTGCACCGGAGCGCTGTCGGGTGGCCTTAAGTATGAAGCGCTTATTGCCCAACCCCTGGCGCACAGCCGAAGCGGATTTTCCGATCGGGACTGTGCGTCCGGCCATCATCACCAGTGTACTTTCATACGGCGCTTTTGCGCGTCTGGTCGATTTCGGCGTAGAGGGGCTCATCCATGTTTCTGAGATCCCCCAAGCCGAAGGCAAGACCTTGAAGGAAGTCCTGCATGAAGGCGAGAGGGTCGATGTACGTGTGCTTCACCTCGATGCCTCGCACCAACGCATGGGCTTTAGCATGAGGATCGAATAACGCCCGATGCCGCAGACCCACTCCCGAAAATTTGAGCAGGAGGAATTCCCTCCGCGTAACGACTGGCTGGAGCGGCTGGCCCGTTTCAATATGCAATTCGGCCGTTTCCTGCGCGAGGGATTCGGCGTAGCCTTGCTTGCGTTTGCAATCATGGCCCTGTTTGCGATATTTGAATCCATTTTCAAACAAATGGGCGGTTCAGCAGAGATCGTCGATAATGACCTTGTCGGCGGCTGGGTGTTGACGCCCTTCGTTCGCCAGGCCCGCCATTGGTTTGGTTTTGGCAGCCTGTTCATTGTCGTTGGGATCGCCTATGTGGGATATATCTTTGTCCGCCGCGAAGGGGGATCGATCAAATGGGGACGCATTATTGCATTGGAGATCGCTTCCTTCCTGACCGTGGGCCTGTTCGCTGTCTTCGGAGGCAATGACCTCCTTTCCGCCGAGTCCGGCTGGTACGGTGGGACTCTCGGCTGGGGGCTCGTCACCCTGGCGTGGCGTTTCATGGGGCAGGTATTTGGTACGATGGCGCTTGTCTTGTTGTGGGCGCTGGCCGCGGCTACCGGATTTGGCTTTTGGGCCAAATTAGAGGAATGGTTATTGAATGTAGCCAGTGAAGGCGGTCAGATCGAAATGCCTTTGCCGGTGGCAGCCGTGGAAGAAGTAAAAAAAGAAGAAGAAGCAGCTACCGAGAAACCTGCTGCTCTAAAGAAAAAAGCGCCGGCCATTCCACCAGAATTCCGTACTTCCCTTAAACCTGCCAATAAAAAAGATGAGAAGACGCTCAAGCAACTTCCGCGTGCCGAAGACCTGCCGCCTTTGACCCTCTTGATGGGGGATACGACCGTCCGTGCGGATGAGCGCACCATCAACCAAACCGCCGGGCTGATCATGAAGACGCTTTCCGAGTTCGGAATTCCCGCCACTGTGGTGGGATACCGGGTGGGCCCTTCGGTGACACAATTTGCAGTGCAGCCCGGCTTCATCAAAAAGCCCGGCACCGACGAAGAAGATGTGCAGCAAATGAAGGTTCGTGTGGCGCAGATCGCTTCACTGGAGAAAGACCTTGCACTGGCGCTCTCAGCTCAACGTCTGAGGATTGAAGCGCCGGTTCCCGGCAAGCCCTATGTTGGCATCGAAGTTCCCAATACCCAAAGTTCCACGGTGCGCATGAAGGCGTTGCTGGAGTCGGATGCGTTCTATAAGGTCGGCGCTCCGTTGTCCATTGCCTTGGGCAGGGATGTTTCCGGCAACCCGCTGGTGGCAGACCTTGCACGCATGCCGCATGTGCTCATTGCCGGTGCGACCGGCTCCGGCAAGTCGGTATGTATCACTTCCTTTGCGGTTTGTCTGGCAATGAACAACACACCTGAAGAATTACGTATGGTGATGATCGACTCGAAAATGGTCGAGTTGATCCGCTTCAACGGCCTTCCGCATTTGTACGGTAAAGTGGAGACTAACCTCGATCGCATCCTTGGTGTGTTGCGCTGGGTGGTGGTGGAAATGGAACACCGCTACCGTCTGCTAGAATCGGCGCATGCCCGTGATCTGAACTCGTATAACAAGAAAGTTTCCCGCTCTGCGACTGGGCAGCCCCTGCCGCGCATTGTCGTGATGATCGACGAACTGGCCGACCTGATGATGTCTGCGCCGGATCAGACCGAACATAATCTCGTCCGCCTGGCGCAAATGGCACGCGCGACCGGCATTCATTTGGTGGTTGCCACTCAGCGTCCTTCCACTGATGTAGTGACAGGCCTGATCAAAGCCAACTTCCCGGCGCGCCTTGCTTTTGCAGTAGCCTCCGGCACAGACAGCCGTGTCATCCTGGATTACACCGGCGCTGAGTCTTTGTTGGGGCGCGGCGATATGCTCTTCCTGAATCCTGAAGTTGGCAACCCGGTCCGCGCCCAGGGCGTGATGGTGACCGACATGGAGATCGAACGTATCATTTCCTACTGGCAGAAGAACAGCGATATGGCTGTAGAGAATGTTCCGCCGTGGGAGAAGTTGCTCCAGGAACCCGGTGAAGATGAAGACGACGGCCTGGTGGAACAAGCCATTTCCATTGTTCGCCAACAGCAACGGGCTTCCGCCTCCATGCTGCAACGTCGCCTGCGCATCGGGTACCCGCGTGCGGCGCGCCTGCTCGACCAGCTGGAAGAGATGGGGGTGGTGGGACCCTCTCAAGGCGGCGGCAAGGAGCGCGAGGTCCTCGTTAGCGAAGAAGAAGAGTTCACGCCGAAAGACAAGGAAGAAAAGTAGGCCAGATTTTATAAAGGAATTTTGTCGAATCTTTCCATGAACCCAAAGCCGACCTTTACAGACCGACTTCGAAAAATCTTCAAAAGCATCCTCGACCCCATCGGGGCATTTCTAAACAGGCTGGGACTGACCCCCAACGCCATCACCCTGTTGGGGTTGGCAGGTACGACCATCGGCGCGTACGTCCTTTCTCAGGGTCATATGACTACTGGCGCTTTCATTCTGCTGGCCTCGGTGCTGGTGGATGCTTTCGATGGCACCATGGCGCGACTGCGCGGTGAACCCAGCGACTTCGGCGGCTTCGTCGATTCGGTCTCTGATCGCTACGCAGAGTTGGTGACCTTTGGCGGCTTGCTCTATTTCTTCCTGACAAAGGAAGATTACCCCGGTGTGATGGTCACGTTCTGGGCGGCAGCGGGGTCGGTGCTCGTTTCGTATGTCAAAGCCCGCGCCGAGGGATTAGGCTTTACCGCCAAGGTTGGAATTCTCACGCGCGTCGAACGATATATTGTTCTGATCCCCTTGCTAGTGTTCAACCAGCCTTTTGCAGCCGTTGCTCTGATTGCTGTCCTGGCGAACATCACCGCTTTTCAACGTATCTTGCACGTCCGCGCGCAAGGACATGAGCGTATGCGTCTGCAAAGAGAGCAGAAAGAGTCTCCCAAGTAAATGGAAGGCATTGCTCTTGGCCCGCTGCTGCTGCGTTGGAATGGGGTCTTCATCGCGTTAGGCGTTGCAGCAGGGACACTGTTGTTTGCATTTGAAGTCCGCCGCCGCAACGAAGACCCGGAGATCGTCTATCACCTGTTCATGCCGATGCTGGGCTGGGGATTGATCGGTGCGCGGTTGTGGCACATCTTCACTCCGCCTCTTTCCTCCGTTCAACTGGGTCTGACAGCCCAATACTATCTCTCCCATCCGTTGGATATGCTCTCGGTCTGGATCGGTGGACTGGGCCTGCCCGGCGCGTTGTTGGGCGGATGTCTGGCTCTGTTGTATATGTCCAGTAAATATGAGTTGCCCTTTTGGCTTTTAACTGATATGGCTGCTCCCGGTATCGCACTTGCCCAAGCCATTGGCCGTTTGGGAAATTATTTCAACCAGGAATTGTATGGCCTGCCCACCAGTCTGCCTTGGGGTATCTTTATCGACCCGGCCCATCGTTTGAGCGGATTCGAACAGGCCGACTTTTATCATCCGCTCTTTGCGTATGAGTCCGTCTTGAGCTTTTTGAATCTGGCGTTGCTGCTCTGGCTTGCCCGAAAAAAACTGGATGAATTAAGACCGGGCGAGATATTTCTTTCCTTTTTGTTATTGTATTCCTTCGAGCGTTTCCTGCTCGAGTTCCTGCGCTTGGATGTGGCTCTGGTCAACGGTATGAATGCGAACCAAGCTTTCTTTAGCCTACTGTTCATCCTTGCAGGCGGGGCGTTCTTCATGGGGCGTTTGCGCAAACCTGAACTGTAAGGCTTTTGTGAAGGGGGAGGATTAGGGCGGGTAATAAAATGGAAAGTGTCCGTTTCTTTACCTTATAGGATGCCCAATGATAGAAACTCATGATCTAAGCAAACAATTTCACGATTTTATGGCAGTGGATGGCGTTGATCTGTCTGTGGGGTCGGGCCAGATATTGGCGCTGCTCGGACAAAATGGAGCAGGCAAGACCACCACCGTCCGCATGTTGACAGCCTTGCTGCAACCTTCGCGCGGATCGGCGCGCGTGGCCGGGTATGATGTGGTGAAGAACGGTCATGATGTCCGCGCTTCTGTGGGGGTGCTGACGGAACAGCATGGGCTGTACATGCGCATGACGGCGGTGGAGTACCTCGATTTCTTTGGCCAGGTTTACAGCCTTTCACCCTCCGCCCGAAAGGCACGCAGCGAAAACCTGCTTGAATATTTTGGCCTGACCGAAGCCGCCAAGAGGCGCATTGGTGAATACTCCAAAGGTATGCGCCAGAAACTTGCGCTTGCCCGCGCGATGATCCATGAACCCGGCGTTTTGTTATTGGACGAACCGACTTCAGCCATGGACCCGGAATCTGCGCGGTTGGTGCGGGATGAGATCGCGCGGTTGAAATCATCCCACCGCACCATTGTCATCTGTTCGCACAACCTGACCGAGGTGGAGGCGCTGGCTGATAAGATCGCCATCATCTATCGCGGAAAGATATTGGTGCAGGGGACGCTGGAGGAATTGAAACAAAAGGTCTTTGGTGCACCGGAGTACGAGATCAAATTCACCGGGGAATGGAATTCCAGCGGTTTGGAACTCCCACAAGGCGTGGAGAAAATTTCTGAAACCCCGGCCAGTTTGAACGTCCGGGTGGAAGCGCCGCTCAAATCGAATCCGCTGTTGCTGAAAGAATTATCCGCTTTATCTGCGCCAGTGCTGGCGTTTCAGGAGCAGTCCCGTTCTTTGGAACAGGTCTATTTGAAAGTGATGGCGCAGGCCAGGGGGAGCAACCATGTTCAATAAGTTGAGACCTGTCTGGCTGGTGGCGCAGCGCGAGATCCGTGACCAATTTCGCGATTGGCGCGTGTTGTTGCCGATGATCATCCTGACAGTTTGTTTCCCATTCTTGATGAACGAGTTTGCGAAACAGACGGTGGATTTTCTGAACCAGTACAACGCCAATCTGATCCTCGACCGGCTGGTGCCGTTCTCGATCATGATCATCGGTTTCTTTCCGATCACGGTGTCGTTGGTGGTGGCGTTGGAATCATTTGTGGGGGAGAAGGAGCGCGGCACGATTGAACCTCTGTTGAGCGCACCTTTCGATGACTGGCAATTGTATTTTGGGAAGTTGGCCGTGGGTGTGGCGACACCTCTCATCGCGAGTTATTTTTCCATTGGGTTGTATTTGATCCTGGTAACGCGTCAGGGGTTGCACCTACCGTCGTTCTCTGTAATGGCGCAGCTGATGTTATTGACCACAGCCCATGCAGTGTTGATGGTCAGCGCGGCCATTGTGATTTCGGTGCAGTCCACCTCGGTGAAGGCTGCAAATTTGCTGGCTTCTTTCATCGTGATCCCTGTGGCGATCCTGATGCAGGGCGAGGCTGTGATGTTATTCTGGGGAAATGAGCAGGTGCTCTGGCTGGCGATCTCGGGCGTGTTGATCATTGCCTTGTTGCTCATCCGGGTGGGCATTGCGCATTTTCAACGCGAGTACTTGCTGGGACGCGAGATCGATAACCTCAATTTCAGTTGGATGGCAAAGACTTTTGGGTCTAATTTCACCGGCGGGGCACAGTCCATTTTGGATTGGTACGTGAGAGTGCTTGGGGCGTCACTGAAGCGCATCGTTCCGGCGGTGTTGTTCACACTTCTGATCGCGGGCACGAGTGTGTGGCTGAGCTACGACTGGGTGAAGGTCAATGTAGCGAATACCATTTCGCATGCTTCCAAAGAGGACCTTGCCAAGATCCAGGAAAACATGACGGAAATGCCGAACCTTTCGAGCCTCAAAGGAAACCTTAGCGCTTCATTCCTGTTCCTGAACAATACCCGCGCCGTGGCCCTGATCTTCCTAGCAGGGATGGTGTCGTTCAGCGTGCTGGGCCTTTTGCTG
>DAOQBX010000066.1:0-7483 GCA_035340155.1 Anaerolineales bacterium
TGGGCATGACCGGCGTGGCGCTGGGTCACATCCTGGCCACCGGCGCGGGCGTGGGGGTGAACGGAATGGGCGTCTCTGTGTCGGGCACGCGAGTCGCGGTCGGCTCGGGCAGCGGGGTATCCGTTGGGGTGAACGTAGGCAGATGCGTTTCAGTGAAAACGATCGCGTGGGTGGCGGCCAGGGTCGCGGTCGGCTCGGGGGCAGCGCGATTTCCGTACAGGTTCGCCACCACGGTAATGATGGTCCCGAGCAGGCTGATCAGCGCCACAATGATGGCCGTATTGGTCATCTTCTTTTTATTATCGCCATCGTCGCCAGACGAACCCGAATCATCGTCATTGGCCTCGATGATCTTGATAACGTTCCCATCGCCGTGAATGACCACGCTATCGGCAACGTCTCCGCCGATCTCAACGTCATCATCGGATGAAACTTCAGGTTTCTTTTTGTGACTTCCGGTCTTGTGATCTGCCATGGGGTATCCGCCAGCGAAATGAATTTTGGGTGAAAGAAATGCTAATGAGATTATACAACTGACATAACAAAAACGGGCAGGGATGACAACCCTGCCCGGAAATTGAAATTCTGGATGAACTAGCGGGTCTCGTCCGCTTCGGGGCCGGACCGCAGCCGCTTCAACACGTCCAGCGGATTCCCACCCTGCCACAGGCTCAAGCCATGCAGAATCAGCCCAAACTGGGAAAAGCCGAACCAGAGCAGGAAAACCGTCAGCGCGCTGGAAGCGTTGTCAATCCAGTCGGGGGCGGATTCGATCAGGGTCGCCACCTGTGCGCGCCAGCCGGTCAGTTTGGTATCGTATCCTTCCAGCACACCCAGGAGTTCGGTCAGGTTCTGTTTGGTCTCTTGAAAATCGCCGCCCAGCAGATAAGAGGTATCGCTGATGAAGACCGAGGCGCGCTGCGCCAAGTCCTGCACGTTGGCGATCTCCGCGTCCAACGAATCGACGCCCCCAAGGATGTTCGCCAGCAACTCGTCGCCGGGGATGTTCAGGTTCACGAAAGGAAGCGAGTTCAATTGCTCCAACGAGGTGCGCAGGTCTTCGATCACACCACGGACCTCGGTGATGCGCAACCGGGTCGAATCCAGGCCGGGGATCAATTCATCGTCCAGTGTGGCGTTGACCTCCTCAAGGATCTGGCTGGCATCCTTGGTTTGCTGGGTCAGGGAGGCCAGCGCATCCTCGGCAGATTGAATAATGCGCAAGGCGCGCTCCACTTCGGCCTTGGCGCTCCGCAGGTCGGTTTGGATCTGGGTGAGTTGCGCATCCACCTCTTCGAGGCGGGTGGTGGCTTCCTTTGTGAGCGGTTCGTTATAAACCCAGGCTAGAACCATGCCCACCAGACTGGCGATCAAAAGGAGCGAACTTACAGCGATCAACGTGCCGGTTAAAAACTTGCGCATTGTGTTCCCATCCTTTCCAAATGAGACGAACGTTCAAGAGGTAAAACCCTCACGGCCCCTTACGTGGCGGAGAATGACCCCAATTTCCTAGAACGAGGGGGTTGACAAAGCCTTTGAATTAGACTATTATCTAATTAGACATCGCTCTAACACAGGCATTTGCCTAACCATTATTTGAGAGAGAGGTAGCCATGTCTAAACATACTCACGAGCAAATTATGGAAGAAAAAAAGGTCTACACCAGTTCCTCCTCAGAAGAGACCACCACCCGCAGCCTCTTCACCCATCAGACCGGACAGGCGCTCATCACGCTAGGCACGCTCTTCAAACACATCCCGCCGTTCAACGAGACCATCGACAGCAACACCGGCGAGACCCTCATCACCATCGGCAAAAAATTGAAGAGCAGGAAATAAAAGGAGCAGGCTGGCGCAACCATGGCAAACATCACACCTTCCATCATTTGGGATTTTGGCACCGCCTACGAACTTTTCGTCAGCCTGCATGTTCTGCACCAGCCCGACTATTTCGGTATTCGCCCTTCCTATGCCGCCGGGGTCCGTTCACGCATTCCCGCCGCCGAGCGCAAACTGCTGGAGGATGTGTACAACCTGACCGGCGTCCCTCTCAATTGGCTTGCCCAACTCCCGGCCCCGAAGGATGCGATCAGCGCGTTGTGGGCGCTGAAGCAGATCCCTCCCGCCGAACGCATGTTAACCCTGCAGCGCGTCCATGAAAAGAGCCCTTACGAAGACCCTGAAATTCAAGCCAAACATGAAAAGTTCAATGGCATGCTGATCCGCATCGCCGAAACGGGAAAGTGGACCTCGGAAGATGCCGATTTTTTCGTCAAGGTCTTCGGTAAAAAACAAACCATCAAAAGAGATTCCCTGGAGCGCGCCCTCGACTGGTGGAGCCGGCCCGCGGAATTGGGCGAAGGCTATCTCTCTGCGATACAGTCCTACTACCAGGCTTTCTTTGAAGAAGAGGAAAAACGCGTCGGACCCGTGCTCAAGGCCGGGCTCGAACGTGCCCAGGCCTTATCCTCCACCCTGAGTTTCCCCGACCTGTTCGCCGAACTCTCACAGGGGCTTCAACTCGGTGACGAAATGGAAGCCTCAAAATACATCTTCGCCCCGGCCTTCTGGACCACACCGCTGGTCTTCTTTGAACGCATCGACAAAGACACCATGCTCCTGCTCTATGGCGCGCGCCCGGCGGATATGTCGGTAATGCCCGGTGAGAGCGTACCCGATGCCCTGGTCCGTTCGCTCAAGGCCCTCGCAGACCCGACGCGTTTGAAGATCCTGCGTTACCTCATCCACGAAAGTCTGCCCCCCTCCGAGATCGCCCGCAGGCTGCAACTTCGTCCCCCGACCGTGACCCACCACCTCAAGGAATTGCGCCTTGCGGGCCTGGTGGAATTTGCCATCACGCACGACGAGAACCGCTACACTGTTCGTAAACAGGCCCTCGCCGCCGTCTATGAAAACCTGAATACCTTTTTGGAAAACGAAACCACAAAAGAACCTGCATGAACTCCACAACTTCAAATCGTTCACGGCCCCTCCGCATTCTGAGCGAATACGGAGCCCAGATCCGCGCCTTCAAACCGAACGCGCGGCTGTATCTGCTTAATGTCATCATCACCGGCGCAGTGATGGGCATCTTCCGGCTCATTTTCAATTTCTACGCCCTCAGCCTCGGCTTCGACGAATCGGTGCTGGGCAACCTCATCACCACCAGCAGTTTCGTGGCCCTCATCGCCGCCCTGCCCATGGGCTACCTCGCAGACCTGCTCGGACGCAAAGGTTCACTTGTCCTTTCGGGAGCGCTGTTGAGCATTTCGATCCTTGCCATGGCCTTATGGCAAACCGAAACTTCGCTCTACGCCATGAACGTGGTCTCCGGTCTGGCTCAAAGCCTGGGCGGCGTCACCATGTCGCCCTTCCTGATGGAAAACAGCGATGAAAAGGAACGCACCTATCTTTTTAGTTTCGGTCAGGGTTTGCAGATGACCATGGCCTCCGTCGGCAATTGGGTCGGCGGCTACCTGCCCTCCTGGCTGGGACATGCCAAAAACGTCGCTGCCACCAGCAGCATGGCGTACGGCGACTCGATCCTGATTGCCGGTATCGGCGCGGCCATCGCCCTTTTGCCGCTGGTCTTCATCAAGTCACCACAGATCACCCGCAGTCAGCGCGCGGTCTTTGCCCCCTTCCAATATGCGGCGAAGAATCCCGGCCTGCTCACCAAACTGGTACTGCCCATGCTGCTCACCTCGCTTGGCGCGGGGCTGGTCATGCCGTTCATGAACGTTTTCTTCCGCACTGTCCATCACCAACCCGACCCGGTCATTGGCACACTGTTCGCCTGGGGCTCGCTCGCCATGGGCATCGGCCTGCTGATCGCGCCACCGCTTGCCGAACGCTTTGGAAAGATCCAGATCGTGGTCGTCACACAGGCGCTTTCGATCCCCTTCCTTATTTTGCTTGGCTTCTCGCCCATCTTCTGGATCGGCGCCGCAACCTACTACATCCGCCTGGCGTTGATGAATATGAGCAGCCCGGTCTACCAGACCTTCGTAATGGAACACGTCGAACCGTCGGCGCGCGCCACGGTAGCCAGCCTCACCAGCATGGCCTGGAATTTTGGCTGGGCGTTCAGCCCCACCATCAGCGGATGGCTGCAGGTCAAATACGGGTTTGGGCCGCCCTTCATCGGCACCATCATTCTTTACACCATCTCCGTGCTGATGTACTGGTCTTTCTTCTGGCGCGGGAAGGTCGAGCCGATCTCTGCACCTGCCGTTGCAGATTAAAACAAAACGAGAGCATTTGCGAATGCTCTCGTTTTTTTATACAATGGAGGGCATGGAAAAAGACATGTCAAGGCACGACATTCTCATCATCGGCGGCGGACCGAGCGGACTCTCCACCGCACTGCACCTCGCAAAGATCGCGCCGCATCTTGCTCCCCGCATCCTGATCCTCGAAAAGGAACATTATCCACGCCTCAAACTTTGCGCGGGCGGCCTCGTCACCGACGCCGAGATCATCCTTCAACGCCTCGGCCTGGATACTGGCGAAGTCCCGCATGTGGATGCGCGCGAAATCCGTTTTGACTTTGCCGGGAAGGGACTCACCGTGCGCATGCCGAAGAGTCATAGCATCCGTGTCATCCGTCGTGACGAGTTCGATCATTGGCTGGCGCAAAAGGTACAGGACAGAGGCATGGAGATCAGGCAGGGTGTTTCAGTAAAAAGGATCATCCCGGACACAGACGGCGTGACCGTTGAAACCGATCAGGGAAATTTTCACGCTACTCTCGTTGTCGGCGCAGATGGCTCGAATGGAATTACACGCCGCTGCATCTTCCCACACGACTCTGTATATACGGCCCGGGTCCTGGAGGTTTTGACACCCATCCCGACTTCCCTAAAATCCAATGAAACGAAGCGAAGCCGGGAAGGGATCGCCTTTTTCGATTTCTTCCCGGTTCCCAATAACATCGCAGGCTATGTTTGGGATTTCCCCACCCAGGTGAAGGGAACGCCCATGCGCTGTTGGGGTGTCTACGACACGAACCTGCTCGCGGACCAAAAACGCCCGGCTTTGAAGGAACCGCTCGCCGAAGAGATGCAGCGACACGGCTTCGACTTGAACGATCACGAGATCAAAGGCCACCCCATCCGCTGGTTCAGCCCGGAGAATAAAATGTCTGTGCCGCGCGTTCTTCTCGTGGGGGATGCAGTCGGGGCGGATGCCATTTTCGGCGAAGGCATCAGCATGGCGTTGGGATATGGAGCCGTGGCCGCAAAAGAGATCGCGGAATCCTTTCAGCGTGGCAAATTTTCATTTCGAGGGTACAAACACCGGGTAATGCGAAGCGGGTTGGGTCAGACCTTGTTCGCGCGCTGGGTCATCACGCAGGTCATCTACACTTTCAAATGGCGCTGGTTCCAGATTCTGCTTTGGCGAATCTTGAAACCGATCGTCCTATTGGTGGCATGGATATTTGTGTTAAACTGGGGCAAGAGATTGTAGATACTGAGGGATATGCATGGGCACCGCCGACCTCCACATTCATTCCGTTTATTCGCACGACGCGACCACCACCGTGCGCGCCATTCTCAAACAGGCCGCCGACGTGGACCTGGACGTGATCGCCATCACCGACCACGATGAGATTCGCGGCTCGCTTGAAGCGCAGCAACTTGCCCCTGCCTTCGGCATTGAGGCCATTCCCGCCGCCGAGGTCACCACCACCGAAGGTCACCTGGTGGCGTTGTTCATTAAGACCCTGCCTCCCTCCGGCATGTCTCTGATCGAAACTCTGATCCACATCGGCAAACAAGGCGGCCTGGCAATTGCCCCGCATCCTTTCAACAACCTGCCGCACAGCCTTTCAATGGAAGCCGTGCTCGGCGCAATGACCAACCCACGCGCCAAAGGCGCCCTGGTCGGTATTGAAACCCATAACATGGGCACGCAGAACTTCGACAAGATCGCGCAGAAACTTTCGGTATACCTGCCGCTAGCCAAGATCGCCTCAAGCGATGCGCATGTGTATTGGGCTGTCGGCGCTGGCCGCACCGAATTCCCCGGTAAGAGCGCCAACGAGCTGCGCCTTGCCCTGACGAAGAACACCACGACCCCCATACCCTACGAAGAGGAATTCTCGGCAAGGGCCATTCTCAGTTGGGTACGACGCATCACGCTGCGGCGTTTTGGTTATGCATCCGATGTCACTTCGGCCTCCACACCGATCAACACCCAGCCCATCAGCCAAACCTTGCAGCAAAAAATAAAACGAAAGAAAAAACCGGATGGTTCGTGAACCATCCGGTTTTTATGTCTTGATCCTTTTAATGAAACCCGGCGTGTTCAATTGACGCTCGAGCAGATAGGTGAAGTATCCCTGCATCAAAACCTCCGCTTCTTTCTTGACCTCGGGGCCGGGTTGCGCTCTCGCAGCCTCTCTATACGCCGACCGTTGGAAGTGTCTCAAGTATTTCAGCGCCTCCAGCGAGATCTTTGTCAGGTTGGGCTGCCCCACCCCGCAGCGCGGACAGATCGCTCCGCCCGCCGTGTAAGAGAAGAACTGGTCTTCGGCCTGGATCTCGCGCCCGCAATTCGCGCATTCAAAGAGTTGCGGGCGAAAGCCCACCGCATCCAGCAAGCGCATCTCATAATAACGGATGGCCAGCCAGGCATCTTCGTCCTTTTCTATGCGGTCGAGCGTATCCACCAAAAGTTTAAAAACTGCAGGGTTTGCTCCTTCTTCTTCGTAGGAGAACCGCAAGAGCAGTTCAACCACGTAAGCGGCATAGCCGGTCTTCACCAGATCGTCATGCAATGGCAGGAAGGCATTCACCGTCTCCACCTGGGTGATGATCAACAGGTCGCGGCCCTTTGCCAATTGAACCGTGATGTATGTGAACGGTTGGAGATGCCCCGCCTTGCGAGAGGTCACCTTGCGCGCACCTTTAGCCAGCGCACGCACCATGCCCTGGTCGCGGGTGTAGAGGGTGAGCAGGCGGTCGGCTTCGCCCCAATCTGCATGGCGGAGCACCACGGCAGAGGCGCGAACAGAGCGAAAGTCAGTCATGGCGGAATTCTAATTAACGGTCACCAAATGTTTGGGGGTGAAGGCCTCAGGCAGCAGTTCATTGACCGTGGTCTCTTTGACCAATTCCCCCGCGCCGTTGCCAAACAGAACAACAGTATCCAGCCCGAATTCGGCCATCACCTGGCGGCACCCGCCGCAGGGCGAACCGCCATTATTCGTCACCACGGCTATTACCTCGAACTCGGTCTCGCCTTCGGAGACCGCTTTGAAGATCGCCACACGCTCAGCACACATCGTCTGCGGGTAGGCGGCATTCTCTATATTCACGCCTGTATAGATCCGTCCGCTTTTGGTGCGCAGCGCCGCCCCAACCGGATAATTCGAATAAGGCACATATGCCCGACGACGCGCCTCATTAGCCAGATCGATCAGGGATTTTTTTTCGTCCGTTGTAAGTGACATGGAAACCTGCCTATTTCTTTTTGATCTT
>DAOQBX010000067.1:0-7364 GCA_035340155.1 Anaerolineales bacterium
CGGATTCTGCGTGGCTAACAAAGTCCCGAGTCCAAAAGCACGGGCCTGTTTCAACATGCGCAGAAGCGGCTGCTTTGAAGGCGGGTTGGCAGTGGGAGGGAGGTAACCGTAGATCTCATCCATGTAGAGCAAGGCACGCAAGGCGGTGGAGCCTTTTTGGGTACGCATCCAGGTTTCAACGGCGGAAAGCAGCAGGGTGGTGAAGAACATGCGCTCGCCATCGGAAAGGTGCGCAAGGTAAAAAATGCTGTGGCGCGGCGTGCCGTCAGTGGCAAATAGCAAGGAACGAATGTCCAGCGATTGGCCTTCGCGCCAAGACTGAAAGGCAGGCGCTGCGAGAATGTTATTCAAGACCATTGCCAATTCCATACGATCTTTGGGCGGGAAGAAGGTATCGACGGGGAAAGCGCCGAGTTTATCAAATGGCGGTGTTTGAGTTTGCAGGATAAGTTCGGTCAGGTCTATGCCGCGCCCCTGCGACCAGTGTTCCTCAAAGATATTCGAGAGCAGGATGTGTTCACGCGAGCGGATGGGATCCAGATCGTTCATGCCAACAAGCCCAAGCAGGGCCGTAACCGTGCTTGAAATGCGTTCGCGCAGAACCTCACGGTTGGTCTCCCAGTCCAGGTCTGGTGCATCGAGAGAAGAAAGTACGCTGACGGGAATACCTGAATCAGATCCAGGTGTGTAGATGGCAAAATTAACCGAGTTCTTGAGATCGTTGATGCGTTCCTGAGACATGCCCCACTCTTCGATCCCGTTCTTCCAGGCAGCGGCCGCTTCAGCAGCGGCCTGTTCAGGGGTTTTGTTGGCGCGGCGGACCACTTCCGGGTCGATCCACGGCTGGAAATCCTGCGGCAGGAGTTGCGGGAAGTGCAGGAGCAGGTTGGTCAGATCGCCTTTGGGATCAATAATGATGGCAGGCACACCATTGAGCGCAGCTTCTTCCAGCAAAGCCACACACAAACCGGTTTTGCCGGAGCCGGTCATACCGGTGACGACCGCATGAGTGGTCAGGTCGGCGGAGTCATAGTTGAGATCATTTGCCGTCACTTTGGCGATCTTGTTGTCGAATAGGCGTCCAAGATAAAAGGTGGTTTCTTCGGTCATGACTCGCATCTCCTGAAGTTCCACCTCAGATCCATATAGATCTGAGGTGGAGGATTTTTGATAGAACGCACGTGCTAGATGTTAATTTACCCGATTTTATTCCAAATGGCAAATAAAACTGCGAGGGGTCGCCTCGCAGTTTTATTTGTTCAGTCGTCAGAATTATCGTTCTTATTATCATCCCCGCCATGTCCGCCGTTATCATTACTTCCGCCCCCTCCACCAGAGTCGTCATTTGAATTGGAGTTATCATCACCGCCGGAGTGATCATCCGAGTTGGAATTATCGCCACCCTGATCACCACCATTATTACCAGAGTTTGAGCCCGAATCATTCCCGTTCTCATCGGAGCCGCCAGAATTGGAATTATCACTCTCCGAGCCGGGATCCCCTCCTGGAACATTCCCGTCCGTGCAGGGGCCTTCCACCTTAGCTTCAGTAGCTATGAAGCGACCATCCGAAGAATAATATCCTTTTACCTCAACTTCCACTCCATTGCAGATCTGCCCTTCAACCTTGACGCCATTAAGGTGAATGGTCAGGTCATTAATAGTCAGGGTGGTCATTGAAGCAGATTGAAGCGCACCTTTTATCTCGTAATAATTCGGGGATTCCTGAGCTGTTTCATTCCCAAAAGACGGTTGGGCACTAGGTTCAGGCTGAGGCTGAGGTTGTTGTGAGTCAGAGCCATCCCCGGTCTCAGATTCCAAGGCAACAGGTTTTCCAACAGGAACTACAACACCGTCGGGAAGAGGCTCAATAAGTGATAGTTCCACAAAACCCTGTGCGTTCGTCCTGCCGTTGACGACCACAGGTGCGCCGTTCCCCGGGAGCGAAACTCCATTTGGAAGGATGACCTGAACGCCTGATACGTAAGTCACTCCATTCACTTGCATGAACACGCCTGCGAATTGAATGGACTCATGCCGGCCCTCGCCGAGCAATTCTGTCACTTCGTGCAGTCGTTCACTTTCATATTCATCCTCCAACATCCTGCGGGCATTTTGATCAAAGATAAAGATCAGGCGAAGACCCTCCCATGTCCGTTTGACCGGATACAGGCGTTCGCCGGGAAGCGCAGAAGCAGAAACGTTCACCAGTCCGGAGCCGCTCATCAGGAGCAGAGTCGCCAGTGAGAATGAAATAACCAATCTTTGGAAGGCGGGGATGACGCGCTTGCTTTTCGGCGCCAATTTGACTTCACGCAGTTCAGCCGCGCGCTGCATCACACGCGCGCGGCCACGACGAACCACTTCCGGAGCAGGCTCCGCTGCAGCCATTTTTCGCGCCTTCGCCGCCGTCTTGAGGATGGGGCGAAGTTCGCTGGCCAGATCGGGATAATAGGCAAGAACCGCTTCAACTTCAGCGCCGTCCTCGACCTCCTGCAGGCAAATTTCCAAAGCATCGAACAATTTGTTATTCATAATCCACCTCGCCAACTTCGCGCTGCAAGGCCGCAAGCGCTCGGAACTGGAGAGCCTTGACCGCATTGACATTTTTTTCCATGAACAAAGCGGTCTCTTCTAAAGAATATCCCTGACCAAAACGCAGCGCAAGCACATGCTGTTGTTCAGGGGTCAATTTTGCGTACGCATCCTGCACGGCACGATTCTGCTCGCGCTGATCCACTTCGGTGGCAGGACCCGGCTGGAGGTCCGGCAGGGATTCGGGGATCTCTTCCTCGACCCGGCGATATTTTTTCCGCATGTGATCCATGACCACGTGAGAAGCCGTTCCGATCAGCCAGCCCTTCAGGTTGGACTGCGGGCCGCGCCCAGCCTGAACCGCCTCCAGCAGACGTATAAAAACATCGCTGGCTATATCTTCCGCTGTGGACTGGTCACCCACTCGATAGAGAACATACCGATACACTTCAGAGAAGTATTGGTCATACACTGCGCCAATGGTTTGGGGGTCCAGATTTCGCAGTTTTTTTACATCTTCTTGCTGATCCGTTGAAGACATTCTATTGAGATGCACCTGATTTTCGAATTTTTCCGTTCCAATTACGTGGACTATATTATCACGGTTGGACGACTTCAAAAATGACGGCTTGATCATCGCGGTACACCTCCTTCAGGCCAGGGTCATCCGATGCCCGGTCCAAAAAGTCCGAATGGTTAAGATCGGTCTGAACATATTTTGCCGCGAAACGGGAGCGGATGCTTTCAGAAGGCCGTTCCACGTCCCCGCGCGTAATGTCAACCCATTCGTCGTATAACTTTCCATCATAAATTTGAAGATAGGTTGGGTCGAGCCCGGCAAGATAGATATTATGCGTGTTGTAAAAGAACAGGCGCGGGAAATCGTCCCAATCGGTCTGAAAGACCAGGTCTCCAGCCGCAGTGTTATCCACCAGCCAACTGGATGCGCCGGCATAAAGCCCGTAAGGCTTGGATTTGGCCATTTGAACCTGGGTGGCAGGGATGCTACGCGCCATTCCCGCAATAACAGCCAGGGCAAGAATGATCGATGCAAGATTGCCTTTGAGCAGATCAGGCAGTCGCATCCCATCCGCCGGTTGCTGGTCTTCCCCATCAAAGAATGGACTCCACGCAAACGCGGCGAACATCAAAGCAAAAGGAGGGAAGTACTCCACGAACCTGCGCGCCTTGAATAACATTAGTCCAAAGAGCAGGGCTATAAGGAACATCCAGGCTGTTCGCACATCCATCTTGCGCCCGGCCAGCCCCAATGCCAGAGTACCGCTTACGAACGCCACAAATGCCGGCAGCGAATTTTTCAATAATTGGCCTGTGTCATATGGGTACCACTCATTTCCAACGCTGACCGAGGTCGCATCCTGCAATTTTGGAAGCAGGTGGTGATATGTAAAGATCAAATTGCTTGGAAAATATGGGTTGATGACCACACCGGCGGCTGCACCGATACCTGCCCAAAGCAGTGGGCGGTATTCGATCCGACGCTCCACCAAGTAGATCGAAGCGCTGTACAGGCCTGCCAGGGCCAACATTAAGGGGAAGGCATCGTACATCCAAACATACACAAAGGATAATATCGCCAGGTGTTTGTACTTACCTTCCAGCATCCACGCCAATCCAAGCGCTAAAACTCCAAGAGACAGGGACTGGGCGCGGGTAATGGACATTCGATAAAGAAAGGCATCCGAGATCCCGAGCAAAGCCAGAGCCCATACTGGGGCTGCAGAGATCTTCTGCCGGTCGAACAAATACCAGACACAAAGAAAAGCCAGTGCTGCAAAAACCACAGCCGCCCACTTTGCGCCGATTCGCAAATCGCCAAACGTAAAAGGAATAAGTGCTACATGGAAGAGGAAATGATGATCGTAGAATTCTTTTTCGTTCAAAATACTCAAGGGCAGCCAGGGAAAATCCGGTTTCAGGCCTTCTGTGCGCATCACCCACGCCAGTTTGATGTGGTAGAACCCATCGTTATCAGGCATATCAGGAGTTGAGAACTGGATGAATGCCATCCCAATGATGAAAACGGTGAAGAGAATTAAGGGGAGGAGGATGCGCCTTGTCATTGTTTCATTCCATAAAATAAGCGGGACTTACGCGGGAATGGGCCGTCCGGTGAATTCTCCAGGCGACCCATTCCACCTTACTACTTTCGACCAACGAACAGGCTAGCCGTTGCTGTTCGAGTCATTGCTATTGTTGTCACCGTTGCCATTGTCATCGCTGCCATTGCCGTTGCCGCCGTTATCGTCGTTGCCATTGTCATCGCTGCCATTGCTGTTGCCGCCGTTATCGTCGTTGCCATTGTCATCGCTGCCATTGGAATTGCCATTGCTATTGTCGTCATTGGTGTTGGCATTCCCGTTGTCGTTGGCATTGCTGTTGGAATTGGCGTTGTCGTTCACATTGCCATTGGCATTATCGTTGGCATTTCCATTGGCGTTGTCATTGACGTTTGTATTGTCATCGGCAGCGGGCGTCTCGACACGGGTCACGACCACGGATCCATCGGTCTGAACCTCAACTTCCACTTTGACCGTATCACCGACTGCAAAGGGACCATCGCGGAGCACGGACGGGTCGACGGTGATGACCTGGCCGTTCACGGTCCACTGGTCGCCGTTGATGGCTTCGATCACGCCGGTGAATTCCGCCGCCTGGGGTTTGCCTGCCCCGGCGGAGGTATCCGCTGAAGTAGCCGCTGCGCCTCCACAAGCGCTGATCAACACAGCAAATAAGGCCATTACAACTAAGAACAAATTGGAGATCTTTTTCATTTGACACCTCTGTAAAGATGAATATTGGATTACAAACTATCAGTCGTACCGTTATTAAAAAAGTTACGGCTTTCCATCCAAATCGGATGGAAAGCCGTTTATGAAAGAAAGTTCCGGACGGTTATTTCGTCTGCCCGTATACCCGCTGAAATTCCTCAATAAATTTAGATGCGATCTGATCGTTATATATTACCAGAGTGCTCTCATCGTTCTTGGTTTCGGCACTGTTGGTGAAGTTATATGAACCTAATATCACAATGTTCTCATCGATAACCATCACTTTATGGTGCATCTGGCCGGGATTTCCATCCAAGTACACATCCAGCCGGGCCTGGCGGAATGGATCGAACTCGGTGCCAACATTGGACGCCACCTGGTCATTGTCCATGACCCCAGCCACGGTCACCCCTGCCGCGGCCCTTGAGCGGACGGCATCCCCCAGAGGGTCGGCAGTGAAGGAAAACATCATGAAATAGATGCTTTCCTGGGCTTCATTGATAATATCCGTAAGAATGGCCTGCACCCCATCATCCGGGGAAAAGTAAGTATCCACAGGCGTGCCATCTATGATGACGCGCGAATTTGGCGTTTCGGGAACTGTATTATCGCCAAATTTATCATCCACGAACATTTCCTCGAATTCTTTTGTGAAATTTTCCGCTAATTTCGTTGAGCGGATATGGATCATATTATTGTTGTCTTCATAGGCTCCCGAGTCCGTCAGGTTCATCGAACCGACCCAGACTTCCGAGTTATCGATGACCAGGAATTTATCGTGCATCAGGCCTTCCCGACGGTCACCGATAATGGGAATGCCTGCGTCTTTTAATTTCTGCGGGTCGGCACGGTCCATGTTCTCGCTCTCCATCACCATGCGCACCCGCACGCCGCGGTCGTAGGCGCGCAACAAGGCATCACGGACGCTATTTAGGCTCAGGCTGTACACAGCCACATCCACGCTCAGTTTGGCAGCGTCAATGGATTCTGCGATGGGTTGGTCCACCCCGCCGGTCATTTGAGAAGCCACCGGGCTGGCTGGGTTCGTGAAATAAAGCTGGAACCAGCCGCCATCCACCCCATAGCCTGCAGGCAGTGGAATATCCGTCAGCGGGGCGGAAGGTTCTTCGGTACCAGAATCCGTTGGCGGCGGAGTCGGAGGCGCGACTGTCGCAGTAGCAGAGTCACAGGCGGCCAGCAAGATAAAAAGCAGGAGGGATACGATCAGGGTTCGTTTCATGAGAGTTCTCCGATGGCATTATAATCTCGCCAGCTTATGACTGAATCCACAGCAAATCGACAGATCGCTCGCGCAGCGGGAACGGTAATGGTTGCCATTGTGCTTGGGCAACTCACCGGCCTTGTGCGGGGAATTTTAGTGGCGCGAGCCTTTGGCGCATCGCCCGAACTGGATGCCTTTTTTTATGCGAACCGGGTCAGCGAAACTCTGTTCCTCCTGGTGGCAGGCGGCGCGCTCGGCTCGGCTTTCATTCCGGCCTTTACAGGATTGCTCGCCAAAGATGATAAGGAAGCGGCATGGCGTTTGGCCTCCTCTTTGGCCAATGCGGTCACGTTGGCCCTCAGTTTGTTGGCCTTAGTCGCAGCCTTTTTCGCTCCGCAAGTGGTGCGCTACGCACTTGCACCCGGCCTTTCTCAAGACCCAAAACTCTTTGCGCTGATCATTTCCCTGCTTCGGATCCAGTTGATCTCGGCGGTTCTATTCGGGATAGGCGGATTGATCGTTGGGATCTTGAATGCGCATCAAGTCTTCCTGGTACCTGCGCTGACCCCTGCCATGTATCAACTGGGTATCATCTTCGGAACCGTCTTCCTCGTTCCTTCGATGGGTGTGTATGGGCTGGCTTGGGGCGTGGTGATCGGGGCGGTATTGTATCTGGTCATCCAAATCCCTTCGCTATTAAATCAACACGGCAAATACTCGTTCAGGCTGGGGCTGGGCGACCCGTACACGCGCCAGGTCATTTTGCTGATGGGCCCCCGGCTTCTAGGTGTGGCTGTGGTGCAACTCAATTTTTGG
>DAOQBX010000068.1:0-7311 GCA_035340155.1 Anaerolineales bacterium
GTGAACAACCCGCCAAGGCTCTCGATCCTTTCACGCATCCCGATCAGCCCAAGGTGGTTGCCATTCTCGACCAGATTTCCGATCACGAACCCGGGGCCCTGGTCTGTGATCTCGATCTGTAGCTGCCCCGCTTTGCAAGTGATCCTAACACTCTGACCCTTGCCACCCGCATGCTGATATGCGTTCTTCAGCCCTTCCTGAATAAATCGGTAGGAAGCAATTTTAGTCGATAAATCGGCGTGGTCTGGCACGTTTTGTAAATGCAAGATCACGTTGGTTCCCATGCGCTGTTCATGAGTACGCACTACATGGAAAAAGACCTCAGGTAGGGTCAGACCATCCAGGTGCGGCAACCCCAACCCGGCTGCAATGGTGCGCATCCCAGAGAGGGCCGATTGCAACGCATCCTGCGTGGAGGCAAGGTCCTCATTGCAGGTATTATCCGGTATATTTGGAATACAAATTTCATTCTGGCTGATGGCGCGATCCAGCCGCAGAAGCGCAAGGCTGATCTCTTGGACGGGACCATCGTGAAGTTCTGCGCCGGTTCTCCGTAGAACACTCTCGTTAAGCGCGGCCGTATTTGCAGCGGCAACCCGCACCCGGCCTGAAAGTTCCTTGTTTTGAGCCAGCAGGCGCATCAGCTCTTTCACCTGCATTTTTAGTTCCAAATCCTGTTGCACGATGCGATTGCCCGCCCACTGGACGAACCCGACCAGCAATAGATAAATGACAGACATGGTCGTCCCAACGATAAGCCATCCCCGTCTTTGTGCGGCTGCGATCTCTGCGTCCAGGGTATCCACTTTCTGATAGAACTCGGCTATCGCAATGATTCGGTCCGTTCCATTCAACCGGACGGGGCTGTAGATCTCAAGCAACGGCTCCGAAGACAGGTGGCGTTCCTCAATGTTTTCGGCTTCCTGCAAGGTGCTGATCTCGCCGGTCACCTCCCCGCCCCATGATTCCACCAGGTCTTCCGTGTCGGGAAAACTTCGACCCACCAGCACCGGAATATTGCTGTACGCGATCGTATTATCGTAATTCCAGATCTTGATGGAAATGGTTCGCTGGCCTAGGTTGTTCTGACTGAATAGATGGTTCAATGCTTCCATATGGTCGGAAGCGATCATGCCTGATACAGCGAGTTCCTGAACGTGGGGCGCGATAAAGCTATCCATATATAGTGCCGTTGTCGCAGCCGACTCTCTGATCACCCCAACCTCGATCTTTTCGCCGATCCAATAGCCAATACCCGCCATACCAACGAGCATCACAATAAAACTTGCGTATGTGAACCTCTTGATCAGGCTCCACTCATCTACAAAGCGAATCAACTTAAAGAAAGAGGCTGCGAAATTTGCAGACATCATCCTCTGGTAAAACATGGTCCAACGGGTGGCGAGCAGGGCGATGTTATTCACCGATGTACTCCCCACGGCTTTGGACCAAAAGACTGGCCGTGATCCGAGTGCCTTCGTTGATCTGGCTGGTCACCGCAAAATGCCCCCCCAGACTCTCCACTCGTTCGCGCATCCCAGCCAGACCAAGATGCTCGTTTTGATTGATAAACCGGGTTGTGTCAAAACCGGGGCCACGGTCCGAGATCTCGATCTGGATATGGCTATCCTGGAAGCCCGCTCTGACTTCCTGACCCGCCCCGCCTGCATGTCGGTTGGAATTGTTCAACGCTTCCTGCACCAGACGATAGGCTGTGATCTTGACCGGAAGGGTTGCCTCCGCCGGAAGGTTTCCAAGGGATAAGGACACCTTTTTGCCGCTGCGTGATTCGTAGGTCTTAACCACGCTAACAAAAACTTCAGGGATAGTTAAACTGGCCAAGTGCGGCAGGCCAAGGCCGTTGGTGATACTACGGATCTCCTCCTGTGCAGTCTCAATGGACTGCCGAATGATCGGCAGGTTTTCATTGCAGCGGTTACTTAAATTTGCCAGTTCACATACCGCATTTGCATTCAATACCTGATCAAGTCGTGCCAGAGATACCTGCATATCCCGGACCGGTCCATCATTAAGTTCGGCGCTAATGCGGCGCAGCAGGCGTTCATTGAGTGTGGCAGTATTCGCGGTCGCAAGCAGGATGCGGTGATCCAACTCATCGTTTCGGGATAACACCTCGGTCAGCTGCGCCACCTGATTTTTCAAAGCCACTTCCTGTCGCCCGATTCGCCGGCGGGTATTCTGGAAAAAGAGGATCAGCAACAGATAGACCATCCCCATACTGGTGCCCACCGCGATCCAGCTTTGTTTTTGGGCGGCTAAAATCTCTGCTTCCAGGCTCTCAACCTTTTGATAGAACTCTGCCACAGCAATAACTTGATGCGATCCCTGCAAACGAATTGGAATATAGATCTCAAGCAGACGGTCATACAATTGATTTTCCCCGACATTTTCCTCCTCTTGCAAGTCACTGATGATCGCCATCACCTGCCCATTCCAGGCAAGTTCTAGATCCTCCCCGCCCGGAAATGTAAGCCCCACCAGCGACGGGTTATTGCTATAAAGGATCTGGCCATTTTGATCCCACACTTTGATGGCCACGATCTGGCGGCCGATATCCGTCTCGGTCAGCAGGCTCTGTATCGACTCGATGCTTTCCGCCGAAAGGGTGTGGGAGGTCTCAAGCTCTTGAAGATTGGGAGTCGTAAAACTATCCAGGTAAAGGGCGGTCGTAGCCGCCGCTTCATGGATGACACTGGTCTTGATCTGTAGGCCAACCCACCAGCCAATAACAAGGGCACCTATAAGCAACACGAAAAAACTCGCGACATTAAAGCGTTGTCCGAGATTCCAGCGAGACATGGTCTTCTCAAGAGATACAAACATTGTTAATCAAAAAATATTGTCTTGCCTGTCATTCGCTATATAGTAGCATAAAGATTTCCTGCTTACTATTGTGATGAACTGGTTTTATCCAAATTCCGACCAAAGTCTTATTTGTTCAGACAAATACTCTGGCAATATTGTATACGAAAGTCTGTATTCACAACCAAAGAATCCCGGTATTATAAACGAAGGATTCATCGCACAGATTCATGCTCACCCAGCCACCTCACCTTTCCAATATGCCTATGGAAGCCCGATTGCACACTCCAATGCAGATCTATCATGTATTGATCGTGGGTGACCAAACCTTATTTGAGGAAGGTATCAGCAAGGTCCTGTCCAATGACCCTGACCTATCCATCACCTGCGCATCCTATACGGATGACGTTTCATTTCTTGAGCTGATCAACCGCAAAAAACCCGATGTGATCATGCTGAACGAATCGTCTTCCCTTGACCTGCTTCACATCCTGGAGTTTCTCCTTTTTTATCCCATTCTGGAAAACATTTCAGTCATCGTCTTTCGGCTTGAGAGCAATGTTGTGGATGTAATAGACCTTCCACGGCGTGTTCAAGTCAAGAAGAGCGCAGACTTTAAGAGCCTTATCATGGAGACCAGCATCCATCCTCGGGAGTAACTCCACTCGACTTTGGAGGAAAATGTCTGGCTGGGGCGGAAGCGTATGTTCCAATCATCACAAAGGATTAATTTCGGAATTCCGATGTCTTAAGACTTAAGTCTTAAGAACTTGAGACCAAAGTTGGGGGTAAGTAAATAACCATTGGCCATATTATATGAAGGGCCAGCCCGGTATCATTATCTTCATCAAATTCTTTTTTAAAATGGATTTTTATATGGCATTTAAAAGCAATTATTCAGGTACAAAACCAGTCCAGATCACACCGGTCTTTTTGAAGATAGCGGTACTGGTTGTTGCAATTTCCTATATCGGCGGCTTATGGGTCAACATCCAGCACGCTCTCGAAAGCATGCACGAGACCCAGGAGTTGCAGCCCATCCTCCATTGGCTGAGGGATTCGTCCCTGGCCATGGTCTTTATTTTCTTTGCAGTCATGATGGCCCTTTCTTTTTCGCGCTGGCTGACCGGGCGTAAGAACCTGCAGATCTCGCAGACCGCAACCTGGTTGTTGACTGCCGGTATTTTGGGCATATTTACGGGGGCTGCTTTTGCTCTTGGAATTCCCGTTCACGGTTATCTGTTTGGCGAGCATGTTGAGGAAGGCGCTTCTTTATTAATGGACATGCTCCGGGATGGTTCCCAGGTTGCCCTGGTCAACATGGGCTTATCCTGGATCGTTATTTTTATTTTTGGCGGCTTGTCGGATGAATCCCGCCCGTCATCTTTTTCGAAGATCTAGTTTTTTCGTTTCATTTGGTGGAGGATGAACATGAAAGTTACTGCATTCGCAAAGAAATTTTCCCTTGCAATCTTGATCTCCTTTGGAAGTGTACTGTGGCTTAATGTCTGGCACCGGCTCGAGCATGAGCATGGACTGGGCAATGCCGAGCCGATCTTAAATTGGCTGAGGGATTCGATCCTTTTGCTGCTGCCTGTTGCGGCGGCGCTCTGGGTCGGAAGCCTGCTCCTCCAAAGGCGGAGCGACCGCTCCAAAGGTGAGATGCGACCCGGGCTGCAATTCGGTCTGACCGCCGCCACACTGGGAGGCCTATCAGCCATCATGATCGTGCTGGTGGAAGCCATCAATTTTCCGCATTCCGCGCTTGGGAATGATTTTGCTTTAAAGGCCAGTCTTTGCCGAACCCTGATTTCCAACGGCAACCCCATGCTGGATCTGCTTCTAAATAATTTTTCCACCATGCAGCTGGCGCAATTGTACGTAGCCCTGCTGGATGCGGCCAGCCTGATCCCCGTCAACCTGGCGGTCATGGCTTTGTGGATGTTAACCATCCGCGAGATCGAGCATCAATTAACAGAAGCAGGTGCATCTTTTGGAATGCAAGCAGCCTCGTTGTGGTTTAACAAGGCAAGGCGCACCATCCTGATCATTGCGCTAGCGTTATCCTTTGGCGGGTTTTCCTGGATGCAATTCCTGCATGAGACAAGCGGAGCCTTTGAAGGCGATAATACCCCGCCAGTCCTGCATTGGCTGCGGGATGCCAGCCTGGCCCTGCCTGCAATTTTGATCGCGGTTCTTTTGGGTCTGACCATTTGGCGACACATTAATTTACAGACAGCCAACACCACCATTCGTAAATCGATCCTGGCGCTTATGCTTTCGCTCAGCGTCACTGTTGTCTTTATGCTGGGCGTTCCGGTCCATCACGTTTTCTTCAGCAGCGATCACGAGCAGCAGACTGAGGTCTATCCGTTTGCAGACGACAGCATGGATATGATGATGGATATGTCCGCTCCGGCAGAGCCAAGTTTGTGGGATCACGCCGTGGAAGATGGGCTGCTCTCCCTGCCCATCAACCTTGGGATTGCGCTCTTCCTCGTTTTCTTCCTTGATATCTCAACGCTCGAAACCGAATCCCCGCTCAAGCGCAGGCAGCGCATTCAGCGTGAGCAACCTGTCTTGAAGGGCAGCCTCGCTCTCAGGTCCGCCCTGACCGTACTCACGTTTTTGGCAACCCCTTCCCTCGCGTTAAGCATGAGTCCCGCTCCGGCGCAGCAGAATGGCTGTGTCCGCACCATCTACGCGGATGTGGTCGCGCTCGACCAGCAGTTTTATTACAACCGGCTCGGGGCCTGGAACCCGGCCGGTATGATCTATGCCTTGCGCCGTGACGTGGTGGATAACAACACCGGTCTGACGGAAGCCGAGGGCGGCGTATTGCAGCCGGGGCAGGTTTCGCTGCGCTCTGATAAACGACCGCGCCCGCTCGTGCTGCGCGCCAACATCGACGATTGTCTTGAGATCCACTTTACCAACCTGCTCAGCCCCATCCCTGTCAGTGGACAGTTGGCTGACCGAAATGTCGGCATCAGCGTGAACGGCTTGAAGAAGGTCAACAGCGTGAACGACGGCGGTTCCTTTGTCGGTAAGAATGGCAATAGCCTGGTGGCACCCGGTGAAAGCACGGTCTACACCCTTTTGGCTCAATATGAAAATACCTACCTGCTTTATGACATGGGCCTGACCTCCGGCGGCGAAGCTGCGGGCGGTTCGCTCTCTTATGGGCTCTTCGGGGCCGTCAATGTGGAACCCTCCGGGTCAGGTTGGGAATCGGAATGGTATCGCAGCCAGTTGACCCGCCAGGAAATGGATTGGGCCACCCTATCGGAAGACTTCACCGACCTTAATGGCAATGGTCAGTGGGACTATGCAGCGATCCCAGCCGAGCCGTTGGTGGATCGGAACAACAATGGAGTTTGGGATGACGCTGCAGCCGCCGAATCCCTAGCCGATGTGAACAGCAATGGAGTTTGGGATGCCGCCACCGAAGAGGAAGAATTTGTTGACGTCAATGAAAATGATATTTGGGACGCCATCGTCGCAGCGGAACCATTTGAGGACTTGAATGGAAATACTGTCTGGGATGCCGGGGAACCGTTCACCGATGTCAATGAGAACCTGGTCTGGGATGATACTGGTCCGGCCGAAGAATTCACAGACGCTAATAACAACGGTCAATGGGATGCCGCCCACCCCGCCGAAACTTTTGTAGATGCCAACGGCAACGGAGTTTGGGATACAGATATCGCCGCCGAAGAATATACCGACGAAAACGGCAACGGAGTTTGGGATCCAGCCATCGAGAACGAGACTTATGAAGATCTAGACGGCAACGGCGTCTGGGATGCAGGCATACCTGCTGAACCATTCACAGACGCCAATGGAAACGGCCTTCGCGATGGAGAGCAGACAGCCGAGGAATTCGTTGATTCCAATAATAATGGTCTCTGGGATGCCTCCGTCCCGGCAGAAGCCTTTGAAGACCTGAACAACAACCAAACCTGGGACTCCGGCGAAACCTTCACCGATGCGAACAATGACGGTATTTGGAAGGATGCCATTCCCGCCGAAGAATTCACCGATGCCAACAACAATGGTGCCTGGGATGGCGCCACACCTGCCGAGGAATTCGTAGATGAAAATGGCGACAGCGAATGGAATGCCGGGGTGCCTGGCGAACCGTTGAATGACCTTAATGGCAACGGCAAACTGGACCTTGCCAATGCAGAACCTTTTGTGGATAGCAACGGGAACAGCGCATGGGATGCGCATCGTACCACACCCGGCGGGCAGCCCATTTTGGATTACGATGCGGTCTACCCTGAAGAAGCGCCGTTCGGCAAGGCGGGCACACCCATCATCAACATGATCGCTCCCAAAGACGGCTATGCCGGTGAGATCGTTCATTCCGACATCAATGCCATAGTCACCGGCCCGGGCCGTGGCGACTTCCCCAATGGATATTACCTGGATGACGCTGTATACGGCGCACAAGACCGCAGCGAACCCTTCCGCGAATTCACCGTC
>DAOQBX010000069.1:0-7264 GCA_035340155.1 Anaerolineales bacterium
CGTTGACCTTGCGCATGGTCCCGCTGGTACTGGCTGTCATCCTCGGTGCGATCACGTTCGTCGATCTGGGCGGCGGGTTATTCACTGTGCGGAATACTTCGCTGTGGCTGCTTTCGGTGGCGCTGCTGGTCGCCAGCTTATGGGTCAAATCTCCCGGGGTGCTTAAAGTCCAAAACGACATTCAACCCGGAGCGGACCAGGTTCACATTCAGAAACAGTGGGTCTGGAATGGGTTGGTGATCGGGTTTACGGATGATGGCGTCTTCCAAAAGAAAGTCCTATGGAATGGCCTGGTCATCCTTGTATTGGCGGTCTCCGTTTTTTACCGCCTGTACAAACTCGATGTTGTGCCGATCGAGCCGTTCAGCGATCACGCCGAAAAGATCCTGGATGTCTATGAGATCACTGAAGGGCAGACGCGCATCTTCTTTGAACGCAACACCGGCCGCGAAGCGTTCCAGATGTACTGGACGCTGTTGATCGTCAAACTGTTCGGCACGGGCTTTTCATTCTTCAGCCTCAAGATCGGCACAGCGCTGCTTGGCATCCTGACCCTGCCTTTTGTTTACCTGCTGGGCAGGGAATACGGCAACGAACGGGTGGCTCTCTTTGCCCTGTTCCTGTTCGGGATCGCCAGCTGGCCGAACATCATCTCGCGCATCGGATTGCGCTTCCCGCTCTATCCGCTTTTTCTGGCTCCCACGCTTCTCTTCCTGACCCGCGGCCTGCGGACCCATAACCGTAACGACTTTATCCTCGCTGGTATCTTTCTCGGGGTCGGCCTGCATGGTTATAGCCCCTTCCGCATGGTGCCGCTCTTTGTGATCGCGGCCTTCCTGATCTATTTGCTGCATGCGCGCACGAAGGAGAATCGTCAGCAGGCCTTGTTCTGGCTGCTGGTGGTGGTGCTGGTCTCCCTGTTCATCTTTTTGCCGCTCATGCGCTACTGGCTGGAACACCCGGCCAACTTTGGCTACCGCGCCTTCTCCCGCCTGGGAGATACGGAGCGGCAACTTTCTGGCCCGGTCTGGCAGATATTCCTTTCCAACCTGTACAAGGGACTGCTACTATTCAATTGGGATGACGGTGAGATCTGAGTGCATTCGGTCACACATCGTCCCACGCTAGATCTGGTGACGGCGATGCTATTCCTGTTCGGCGTGGTGTTCCTGTTGGTGCGTTATATCCGCCAGCGTGAGTGGCGTGACCTGTTACTGCTCTCCTCAATTCCGATCTTGATCATGCCGTCGGTGCTTTCGCTGGCCTACCCCGGTGAGAACCCGGCCTTGAACCGCGCGGGCGGCGCGTCGGTCACGGCGATCCTGATCGGGGCGTTGGCGCTCGATGGTCTGGTATCCAGTTTCGGGTCGGAGGCGAAGCGGCGTTTTATCGCCTATGGCCTGACCCTGGCGCTGTTTGGCTGGGCCGCATATGCCAATTACGATATCGTCTTTCATCAATTCACCGATGCCTATACCCATGCTGTTTGGAACACGGCCGAGATGGGCAAGGTCATCAGCGAGTTCCGTGATAAATATGGCGAGACCGATACGGTCTGGATCGTGCCATATCCCTTTTGGGTGGATACACGTCTTCCCGGAGTGTGGGCGGGCATTCCGAACCGTGACTTTGCCCTCTTCCCCGAACGGCTTTCTGAGAGTTTGAACTATCCCGCGCCGAAGATGTTCCTTTATTGGAATAAGGATACGGAAACTGAGAAGATTCTTAGGGAACTCTATCCGAACGGTGAACTCTCCCGCTATACTTCGGCCTTTGAAGGCAAGGACTTTTTCATCTATATGGTGGAGCCATAACCCCGGCGCTTATGAATAACGAAAAACATGCATGGCTGTACGACCTTCTGTTTATCCTGGTCTTGTTGATGGCCGGGTATCTGCGCATTGGCGGGTACAACTGGGGCGAGGGCTATCACCAGCATCCCGATGAACTCTTCCTGACCGGCGTGCTTGATAACCTGCGCGCGCATACCTGCGAAGACCCCGCACTTCCCGTGGAGGCCTGCCCGCAGGATCGGCTGCGCTGGATCACAGTGGGGGAATATTTCGATAGTGAGAAATCGCCGCTCAACCCGTACGTGCGCGGATTTGGTTTCTTCGTATATGGCAACCTGCCAATGACCGTCACGCGCATCCTGATGGAAGCGACGGCGAACGATGATATCGGCTCCTCCAAGTTCTTTGCGCGACAAATGTCTGCCACGGCGGACCTGCTCGCCATCTTCCTGTTGTACCTGATCGTCTCGCGTCTGTATGGACGCAAAGTGGGTCTGTTCGCGGCGGCTTTTTCCTCGCTGGCGGTGATGCAGATCCAGCAGTCACATTTCTTCACCTCGGACCTGTTCGTCAACCTGTTCATGTTCCTTACGCTCCTCTTTGCTGTGATGATCGTGGAATGGCGGGACCAGGCCGGGGGTACCGGGGAAGTACTTGCCTCTGAAGACCCGGCCTCGCAGCCCCCGCCTGCTTTCAACTCAATACTCCTTGTGCAATTCCTCAAGAGCCCGCTGTTCTATCTTTCGCTTGGTTTCGGCCTTGCGTTGGGTATGGCGATGGCCTCGAAGATCAACGCAGCCGCGATGGCGATCGTCCTGCCGTTCGCGTTCTTCATCCGCTGGTTCGCGCATGACCGCAAAAAGAAACTGGATAACGATCATTGGTTGCAGGTGATTGGTTTCCTGGTGATCGGCGGACTGGCGACCATTATCTCCTTCCGCATCTTCCAGCCGTATGCCTTCAATGGTCTGATGCTCGACAGCCAGTGGATCAAGGGTATTGCAGAGCAGCGTGCGCAGGCTTCCGGCGCAGCCGACCTGCCCTGGAATTTGCAATGGGCGCGTCGTTCGCATTTGTATTCTTTTGAGAATCTCACCACTTGGGGGCTGGGACTTCCACTGGGCATTCTGGCATGGGCCGGGTTCCTGTTAATGGGTTGGCGCATCCTCAAAGGCGAGACGAAACACCTGCTGCTGTGGGGCTGGACGGTGTTCTACTTCGGCTGGCAGTCCATGCAGTTCAACCCGACCATGCGCTATCAGCTGCCGATCTATCCGCTCTTGTGCATGATGGCGGCGTGGTTCGTCTTTGAATTGACCGGCTCGAGGGTCGAGTCGCGGCTTTCCAATCTGCTGAAGTCCGCTGCCGGGATCGTGGGGGTGACCGTGCTTGCTGCCACGGCGGTCTGGGCTTTTGCCTTCCAGAGCATCTATCTGCGTGATGAGACCCGTATGGCCGCTTCACGCTGGATGTTCGAGAACGTTCCTTCCGCCATCAATCTTTCGGTGCAAACGGAAGAGGGAACCTATAACCAGCCCCTGGCTTTCCCCACCGACATGGTCATTGCGACAGCGGCTCCCTATCGCCTGACGCTTTTCCCGAACCGTGAAGGGGTGTTGAGCGAGATCCGTTTTGCCTTTGCGCATGACGACTCTGAAACACCCGTCCCGGTGAATATCGCTTTTTATTCATCCTTGCAACCAGATGTTCCGCTGGCGCGCGCTTCCACCCTGTTGGACTCTACACAGACAACGGATCCGCGTGGCGTACCGCTGACCTTTACGCTTGACCATGTTGTGCCGTTGGTCAAGGATCAGCAATACATCCTGTCTATCGAAACGATGGGCAGCGGACTCAGCCTCAGCGGCTCGGCAGTGGTCAATGAAACGGATTACGACTGGGGTCTGCCCTTCCGCGTGGATGGATACGACCCATTTGGCGGGATGTATGCCGGTGGCGATCTTGTCCTGCAAACCTATTGGGCGGACGATGCCACCAAGGTCAGTCGTTTTCTGAGCATCCTTTCCCAGGGTGATTACATCGTCATTCCCACCAATCACCAATATGGGCAGATCACCCGTGTGCCGGAGCGTTATCCGTTCACCACGTTGTATTATCGCGAACTCATTGGCTGCCCTGAATCTAAAGAAATCATCCAGTGCTACCGCGAGGCGGAACCCGGCACATTCGAAGGTCGCCTCGGCTTTGATCTGGTGGCTGTCTTTGAGTCCTACCCGACCCTCGGCCCGATCGTCATCAACGATCAGGCGGCGGAAGAGGCTTTTACTTTTTACGATCACCCCAAGGTGTTGATCTTCAAGAAGACGGAAGACTTTGATGTCAACCACGTGCGCGCGATATTCAACACCGTGGATCTGACCCAGGTGGTGCAACTCCCACCGCGTCAGTTCAGCGGCTTCAAAAATTTGATGCTGCCCGAATCTCAACTCGCGGCCCAACGCGCCGGAGGAACGTGGTCCACCCTGTTCGATTATGACTGGCTGCAAAATAAAAAACCACTCGTGGGCGCGTTGGTCTGGTATCTCTTTGTCTTTGTGCTCGGGCTGTTTGCGTATCCGCTGGTGCGTCTGGCATTGCCCGGTTTGCGCAAGTCGGCCTACGCGCTTGGGCGTATTGGCGGCTTGGTGCTGCTGGCGTGGCTCTCATGGATGGGCGGTTCGGTCGGCGTGCCATATACACGAGTCAGCATCGGCGTGGCACTGGCCTTGATCGTGCTGGCAGGCATCGGCTTGTGGTGGAAACGCAGGCAGGAATTCAAAGAGGAGTGGGATGCAAATCGCCGCTTCCTCGTGCTGACCGAGATGGTCTTCCTGACCTTCTTCCTGATCGACCTGCTTATCCGCCTCGGCAACCCGGACCTGTGGCACCCCTCCAAGGGCGGTGAGCGGCCGATGGATTTTTCGTACTTCAATGCGGTGTTGAAGAGCACCAGTTTCCCGCCTTATGATCCGTGGTTCGCGGGCGGTTACATCAACTATTACTATTACGGTTTTGTGCTGGCGGGTACGCCGGTGAAACTGCTTGGCATCGTGCCGTCGATCGCGTACAACTTCATCCTGCCGACATGGTTTGCCTTGGTGGCGACGGGCGCGTTCGCGGCCGGATACGCAGTGGTCGAAAATAAAAAGGATGACGGCGCTTCTTCGCCCTTCGACCTGAAACTGATCGCCGGCCTGGCCGGTTCACTGCTGACCGTTTTCCTTGGAAACCTGGGGACGATACAACTGGTCTTTGGGGCGTTGCAGCGCATCGCTGCTCCGGGCGGGCTGGTGCCTGCGGATACGAACGTTTTCCAACGCTGGGGTTGGGCCTTCCAGGGCTTCTGGATGATGTTCACCCAGCATGCGCAGATCCCCATCGGGCGCGGGGACTGGTATTGGTTCCCCAGCCGCGTCATCCCGCCGGGGCCGGGCAATGAGATCACGGAGTTCCCGCTCTTTACCTTCCTGTACAGCGATATGCATGCACACATGCTGGTGATGCCGCTGGCGTTGTTCATCATTGCCTGGGCAGTGTCATTCGTCCGTTCGCGCGCGCGCCTGACCACCGGCGAATGGATCGCTGCTTTGGGGATCGGTGCGTTGTTCATCGGTGCTTTGAAGCCGACCAACACCTGGGACCTGTATACATATTATCTGCTGGCCGCCGCAACCGTGGCGTATACCCTGATCCGCTATTTCGATTGGAAAGGCTACTTTGGTGTGCCTGCCACACCCGGCAAGATCGGCCTGGCCTTTGGCGGAATGGCTGCCTTGTATATTCTCAGTTCACTGCTGTACTTGCCGTTCTCAAGATCGTTTGGTCAGGCGTACAACTCAGTGGCCTGGTGGGATGCGACCCGCACGACCTTTTCATCCTATTTTACGCAATGGGGATTGTTCCTCTTCATTATTGTTGCCTGGCTCGCGTGGGAAACCCGCGAATGGATGGCTGCCACCCCGATCTCACATTTGGAGCGGTTGCGGAAATACACCCTGGTTATCGAGATCATCCTTGCTGGCTTCCTGGCCATCCTGGCTTTCTTCGCATTTGACGGGGTCCGCGTAGGGCTGTTGGCGTTGCCACTGGCTTTCTGGGCGGCGATCCTCATGCTGCGTCCCGACCTGGAAGACTCGAAGCGTTTCGTGCTCTTTATGGTCGGCACGGCGCTGACCATTACCATTGCAGTGGAGATGGTGGCGCTGGTCGGCGACCTGGGCCGCATGAACACCATCTTCAAACTTTATCTTCAAGCGTGGATGATGTTCGCCGTCAGCGCGGCAGCGGCCTTTGGCTGGCTGCTGGGAGCATTCCCGACCTGGGCCTTCAAATGGCGCACGGTTTACCAGACCGGTTCGTACATCCTGCTGGCCTGCGCGTTGATGTTCACCCTCACCGCTTCCACGGATAAGATCAGCGACCGTATGAATCCCGACGCGCCGCATACCTTCGACAGCATGGAATATATGAACCATTCCCAACTGTGGGACGGTCAGGTAATGGATCTGAGCCAGGACTACCGCGCCATCCGTTGGATGCAGGATAACGTTCAAGGTTCCCCGGTCATCGTCGAAGCGAATTGTTCTGAATACCGTTGGTGTACGCGTTTCACCATCAATACCGGCCTGCCCGGCGTGGTCGGCTGGAACTGGCACCAGCGCCAGCAGCGCGGGGTCTTTGCCACACAGGTACAGGAACGGGTTGATACGATCACGAACTTCTACATGACCGACGATGTCCAGTCGATGCTGGGCTTCCTGCAAAAATACGACGTGCGTTATATTGTCGTTGGGCAATTGGAACATAACATTTACCCGACCAGTTTTTCAAAGTTCGAAGAATACGAAGGCCAATACTGGCGTATTGCCTATCAAGACGGCGATACCACGATCTACGAGGTCATCCAATGATTCTGCACATCACTTCCAAACAGGAATGGCTGGACGCGCAAACACGCGGGGAATACACCGCGCCGAGTCTCGCGACCGAGGGATTCATCCATTGTTCCACCGATAAGCAACTTCTCAATGTAGCTAATGCTTTTTATCGCGGCCGTACCGACCTGGTGGTGCTGGTCATCGACGAAGCGCGGCTCAAACCCCAGGTCAAGTGGGAAGCGCCTGCCGGGCCGCCCGCTGCAAACATCTCTGAAGCGGATCTTTTCCCGCATGTCTATGGCCCCATCAATGTGGATGCTGTCGCCTCCACTCCGGATTTTCCGCTTGATCCTGCTTCGGGAACTTTTTCTCTCCCGAGCCTTTCCGTCTAACTGCCGAATCAGCGCCCTGACCACTGTCCCCTGATCTCATGACCGCCTTCCTCATTTGGTACTTCACCCTCACCCTGCTCGGCTGGCTGACCTTTCCTTTGGTCTTTCGGCTGTTCCCTGCATTGGCCGATCGCGGCTACACTCTTGCCCGCGCGGCCGGACTGTTACTCTGGGGTTATTTCTTCTGGCTCTTCGTTTCGTT
>DAOQBX010000070.1:0-7246 GCA_035340155.1 Anaerolineales bacterium
GCCCCATTCCGTTTGCAGGACGAGGGGCGTCTCGTGGTGCCACCTGCTTTCGTCATGCCGCAGCATGACCTTGGATGCGCGATAACGGGCGCTCCCGATCCTCTTATGGCTTGCGGCCTCTCCGAGAATGACCAGATCCTTTTTCAGGATAAGCAAAGTGGATTTCATCCGTTGGCGGGTCGCCTCGCACTGACCGGCGACTCTCTGAACCGTTGCTGAATTACTCGTCTTTGCGCGGGTCTTTCATTGATCGCTGTGATTATACCAACGAAAAAGGTCGGCGCAAAGAAATTTTCCGTAAAAATCAGCAAACAAAAACCGCCTCTTACGAGACGGCTGCTAAAAAAGAGTGCCCCCACGGGGATTCGAACCCCGGTCGTGGCCTTGAAAGGGCCGCGTCCTAGTCCACTAGACGATGGGGGCATTTCTTGAGCGGGCGAATTCTATCACCCACTCTTATGACAGTCAAGAAGATTTACGAATCAGTTTTCGGGTTTTACACGTTGATTTAAGAGCGCCATAATATCGATCAAGCGCCTATTGACCAGCAGGCCACCACATTCCACTTTGAGTGAAGGGATCAGAATGGCCGTCACTGTGGCATTGAAAACGGGCAGAAAATCGCGCGAGCCTTCATTGACTAGGGCTGTAAAGTCAAACCGCCCCGGGAGTTCCATGGTCCCTTCGATCTCGAACATCTGAGTCGTAATGCGGACGGCATATTCCGTCACCGTGGTGAAACCGCCACGCACCAGGGCGTGCGGCCCAAGATCCTCGCGCCGGGCAAGGCAAAAGGTATGCACCTGTCTTTTCATCATGCGTACGATCTCGAAGTGATCCACCAGTTTCGTCGGCATGTGCAGGCGCGCCAGACGGGCATCATGGACTTCCAAGGAAGAATGCGCCGGATCATTCATCTGCCCGATCGCCCCATGGGTGGTCACAGTGATCTTACCAACCACACGATAGCCTGAGGTTAGAATATCCACCGGGACAAAGCGATAAGTGCGGGGAGAAGTATCGAGAGACATGGGAGCGGTTACGTATCTGAAACGGAGCGATGAGTACGGGTCTGAACTCGGCGCACAGGCGGTGTAGGCCGCTTGACCTTATTAGGCTTGCCCGCGTTCGGGTCAAGGATCATGTTCAGCCAGTGAATGGCTTTTTCGTCATATTCGCGTCGGCCGCACACATCGCACACCCAGGCTGGAAAGTTCGGAACGGTAATGAGCTCAGCGCCCAGCCAGGTATAGTATGTAATATGACGCAACATCAAAACCCCCGCGTGACATTCCACGCAAGGAACAGAAGAGAGCGGTCGGTTCTCGATCTCGGTCATGTTCAATCCTTATTGGGCAGGCAGCAGGTCGGGATGGTCGATCACTTTCCAAACCGGCGGAGGCCAGTAGATCAAAACGGCCCGCCCCACCACGTTCTCCATTGGCAGCATGCCCCAATCCTTTGAGTCGTTCGAATTATTCCGGTTATCGCCAAGCACAAAAAGGTGATCCTGGGTCACGAACCATTCGCCGGTATAAAGCGGGGCTTGTTCAATGTAGCCCTCCTGCACCAATTCATCATTAACGTACACCCGGCTGTTCCTGACCACCACATGGTCGCCAGGCAGACCAATTACACGCTTAATGAGTTCCTCTTCCGGGTTCAACGGAAAATGGAATACCACAATATCACCGCGCGAAAAATCATTCCACTTGTAGCTTAATTTATTCACCAACAAAAATTCGCCGTCATCAAGCGTTGGGCGCATGCTGAAACCATCCACACGCACCCGCGCCGAAACTGCATTGATGCCGATAAAAAGAATGACAGCCAGAACGACCGTCTCCACCACATCCAAAAAGAAACGCCCCCAATTCGTCTTTTCTTCAACAGGCTGAACCTCTTCCACCTGTTGTTCCTGATTCAATGTTTCTTCCAAACGTGCCTCCATAGATACCGAAATTATACTTCCATTTATCAGGCAGACCAGCCATCCTTAAGTATTACCCCAGGCAAAATAGGTTGGGATGTGCAGCCTGCGCCCGCCGCGTCTGCATGCTTCTTCATGCAGAGTCTTCATCTTTTGGATCTCCTCCGGCGGAACCTCATCTGCCAAATCAGCCTGGAACACCTCCCACTCATCTTCCCAATCTTTTTTAGAACGCTTCTCTTCCGAAGTTTGAATAGGTCCTGATTCGATGATCTCAATACCCGCCTGAAAAAAGGTCTCCGCCAGAAGACTGCCGAAAAGCGGATTAGCACCGCGACGCATCAAAGATTGTGTTTGCCATTCACCCAGTGTACGAAGCTCCACCGGTTCATCCACGCGGTGACCGTAATCGGGTTCGGCTAATGCTAACACAGAGCGACCGACACGTGCCATTTCGCGCACAACTTGTACCGGATTATCCACCCAAAGCAAAAGAAAATGACAGAAAACGATGTCAAAAGACTTTTCCGGATATGGCAGGGCGTTTGCATCTCCATAAATTAGGGAGGCTGCCGGAGCGTGGGTGCGGCATTCAGTTAGCGCAAAAGGATCAAGGTCCAGGCCATGAAGCGCAGCAGGAGTATTCATCTCGCGCAGAATGGCGCCCGTCCCGCAACCCACTTCAAGCACACGGCTTGCGGTGTTGAGTCCCGCCTGCTCAAATACATAGTGACGCAGGCTGCGGGTCCAATTGGCTTGCTGAAGATAGCGCGTATGCCAGTTCATCCCTCACAAAATCGCTGCTGAGAGCGGTGCTCGGAACCCGGCACCTCGCGCCAGCGACGAACAAACTCGAACTGCTGATCTGTCTCCGGCGAGGTGTGGAAAAAATAATTTTGAGGACGAGTGCGGAAAAGGGCATCCACTTTTTTCAGGGCCTGCTCCGCAGATAACCCATGCCGGACAAAATAGCAGCCCACCACTGTTCCGGTGCGGCCGATGCCACCCCAACAATGGATATAGACAGGCTTTCCCTCTTGAAGCGAGCCATCAATGGAATTGAGAATGGCGCTCATCGTTTGCAGGGATGGAATATCGTGGTCGCGGATGGCAAAGCGTTGATAGGAAAGCTCTACATCGTAGATATGAGACAGATCCTTCAAAATGGGTTGATACGATGGGAGTTCATGCGGCATGGTCAGATCAATGAACGTGCGGATGCCCGCTTCCATAAAGGCTTCCAGTCTCTGCCGGGCAGTTTCGCTTTCATGGCTGGCGGGATACTCCCCGGCCAGAAATCTGGCTTCCTCCACCCAATAGGATTCTGTGATGGGTATCTGTATCATGATCTATTGATTTGGAAATACTGCGCACAGGTTACTGCGAATGGACTCGCGCAAGGCAACCAGTTCGGGGTAGCGGTAAAAGAAGAGGATCTTCTGTTCGGCAATGGTGTCGCCGGAAGGTTCCGGGCTGAAAACAAAGAAACTCCAGGTTTCGGCAATATCTTCCTCGGGGTTGGTGGCAGCATAACTGGTGACGAACTGGTCTTCATACTTGGCATAAAATGCATCCATTTTTTCGTAATAAATGTCTTCATCCTCTTCGAGGTTGATCTCGGTCCATTCATCGTAAATATCCGCCCAGAACGTGTTATAGAAATCGTCAATGTAAGAATCGGCTTTCGCACAACCCTCTCCGGGAAAATAGTTAGGGCAAGCGGATGCTTCCTTGAAGTAGATATTCTCATCATCCGGATTGTTGAACATGGCGAGGCTGGGCGGCACCTGGCCCGGGTTGAGAGTGAGCAGATGGCCAAACTCATGCACAAGAGTATAGGTCAGTTCGTAGTCGTTCACTGTGTCCATGATGTCCACTTGCAGCGACCAGGTATTCGGGTCGGTCTCGGTTTGCCCCACAGCGGCAAGCAAGCCGCTTTTGCCGTCAGTGCTGATGACATATTCGGTCAGCATACTACGTTCGTCGGGCGGGATCAGGGCGCGGAAGTAATTCCATACCTGATAATGGGCATCAACATCCTCACGCAGGGCCTTGAACTGGTCTGAAAAAGTTTCATATTGCGGGTTGGCAAGTTCATCGTTCTCGTCCACTTCGTAGGTAATGAGATAAACGTCGTTCTCCAAACCTTCCCCGCCGGAGGAATCACCCTCCAGAAGCGCTTGCCGAACGATCTCATCAGTGATCAGCGGACAGGCTGCCAGGGGCTGCACCGTGGGCGGTGGAACGGGAGTAGGTGTGGCTGGTTTTTCGAAATTAAGTTCTTCGGGAGGGGTGATGGCTTCGGGCGATTCGCCGCCCATCAATGTGACACAAGCCACGGAAAAGGCAAGTGTAAAGACACTTACCAAAAGTATGACGGTTTTCTGCTTCATAGGGTTCAAATGGTATCGAGCAAGGATACCACAGGGACGATGGGAAAATATAAATATCTTCTAATAATCGTTATTTCAGGATCGCGTCCCACTCGTCCCGCAGCAGGTTACCAAGGACCTTGTCCGGTTCACCCTGAGCCGGGAGGACATCGCCATCGGGTTCGACATACAACCAGTTCCGACCCGCCCCGGCAGGGATGGTGTCGTCCACGGTTTCGAAGGCAACCGGGTTGGAGATGGAATAAGGCACGGGCAGGTCCCAACGCAGGCTGAGGCGCAGGGATTGGGCCACACTCTGCAACTCGAGCAGTTCGTCCGTCAGGGAAGAATCGGCAGCGCTGAGGGAGATGTTCTCCACGCCCAGATAAGCAACACGTTGGAGCAGTTCGGCGGCCTGCTTGACGTTCAGTTTGTTGATGGTAAGGTGCACGGTCAGGAAAATATCCTGAGGCACAATGATCTCGATGGCCTTCCATGAACGCGGGTCATCGGGGTGAAGGATGAGCATAAGATGGTCGAGTCCGGTGTTCAGCAGGGTTTCGAAGTAACCTTTGTCGGTCAGTTTCAGGCCGTCCGTGAGCAGGCCGCAGACCTGGCCGTTCTTTTCTGCGTGCGCAATAAGTTCAGGGAGATCGTCACGCAGGGTGGCTTCGCCGCCGGTGAAAATGATGTGTGGAATGCCCTTCTGCCAGGCTTTGTCCATGACCTGCATCCACTCTGCTGTAGAGAGTTCACGGTCCACGCGCTTGACGGGGGCGTACTCGGCCTGGGTCTTTTCGGGCAGGTGATATGTGAGGGCGCAGTCCAGCCGCAGGGTGGTCTCTACCGAATGGGGCTGAACCCGTTCAAAGTCGAGAAAAGAAGCGGGGTCCAAATCGGGAGCGGAGACGAGAGCGTGAATCCGTTCGGCGAAGTTATTGAAATCCTCCAAAGCGACCTTCCGATTCACGCGATAACGCTGGGAGACCTGCTTCGCCGCTTCTTCCGGAGCCGTGCCTTTGATGAAGTGATAGGCATATTCAGCCGCTGTGGGGTTGAGTTGCAGGACCGTGGCCGCGTTGAGAATGAGGATGCCCGAGCCGTCCTTTTGCAAGCGCAGATGAATGCGAAACGGCCTTTCATCCTGCATGGCTTGCAAGTGGTGCAGGCCCTCAGGTAATGGGGCGGATCTGGTGAAAAGTTTTTGAAGGAAGTTCATGTGCGACTCCTATCCGATACGATTCTTTAATTGCGAGGGATGACGATCCAGCCGGCATCCAAAAAGTACAGATACAAATATCCGAGCAGCATTAGAAGCCACAGGATCAGTTGGATTTTATCCATCAGGTTTTCCCAGGAAACGGAAAGATTATCCTTGATGGTCTGGACGATGTTCTCGAGGTTGTCAAGTTTCGTGCGCAAGTTCTCCTTCCAATCCTTCAGGTAGAACTCGCTTTGGATGGCTTCATATAATTTGGCGGTATACCAATCACCAATAAGCAGGAGGTTTTGTTCGATGCGTTCAAAATCGAGCATGACCTCCAGTTTGTGCTCGGCGATCTGGCGCAGCATGCCCCGGGTGGGGCGCGGACGGCGCTGGTTCTTGAAGAAGCCTTCGTTGATCTTATCGAGCATCAGTTCGATGGAATGGTCGAGCATGCGATACCGCAATAATTGATAATTGCCGATCTTAAGCAGGACGATATCCGAGCGGTAATCGGCATTGGGCGCGATGATGACCGCGCCTTCCCAGTCCACGAGAGTCAGTTCGGTCGCTGAATAGCGGGTGCGAGACATGAGGATCTCGTCCATTTCGTTCTTATCCAGGTTGTCGCGCTGCGAGCGGATGAACCTTGAGATTTCTTCGCCGTTCTTGTCGAGCCATTTATCAGGCGTGGGTTTGGCTGCATCCACCAGAAGGATGGTGTATTCCTCGTAGAGTCCGCTCTGACGATAGGCTTCCGGGATGTACGCGCTCTGGAGCGCGTTTTCTATCTTATTACGCTCGTGCAAGACCGAAGGGTCAAAGGGTTCCTTAATGCCGAACCGCGCTTCGACCATCTGGACGCGCCCGTCATATTGCTGGCGGATCACAGAAACAGCATGGCCCTCGATCACGATCGTTTCTTCGCCCAAACTGACCAGATCAATATCAACCGGTTGGAAGTATGGAGCGTCTTTCAGCCCGGTAATGGATTCCTTTACCGGGGCGGATGGTTCCCGTGTATCGGGGAAGGCGATCAAGTAACAAATTTCCATGCGATGATTCCTAAGGCGGGTATGCCTTAGTGTAGCACAGGTAAATCAACTCCAAATTCCTTGCGATGACCTTCGAACTGCAATGGGCACCCTCCGCCACACACGGCCACCACAGGACAGGTTTCACACTTGAAAGGCAGGTTCTGGCGCTCGCGCAACTGGACGGATAATTTATGGTTCCAGATCGAGCCCCATGAGTCGGTGAGGAAGTTGCCGAGCGGGTTGTAATACGACTGGCAAGGCAGGACATTTCCGTTGGACTCGATGCACATGCTGTAGAGAGACGCCGTACAACCTTTTACACCCAGGTTGGAAGCGGTCGGGTCGAATTTGCAGTATTGGGTCGGTGTATACCAGATGAGTTTTTGGCCATGAGCAGCGGTCTTTTGAGTGGCGATATCAAGGATGGGTTGAAGTTCGCTTTCATCCAGGCCGGTGCCGACGGTGAGTCCCTGCCCGGAATAAATGAGGGCGTTCAAACCGATGGTCGGTACGCCAACATCCGCCAGAAAATCGAGCGTGGCGGGAATAGTGTGGACGTTGGTCCGCAGCATGGTGGTATTGGTCATTACATACAGGCGGGTCTTGAGGACGTTATTCACGCCTGCAATGGTCTGACGGAAGGCTCCCCTGGCACGCATCATTTCATCATGGATCTCAGGCACGCAGGATTCGACCGTGATCT
>DAOQBX010000071.1:0-7146 GCA_035340155.1 Anaerolineales bacterium
CCACCGCAAAATTCGTACCGCGATCCCACGGATAGACCTGGCTCATCGAAGCGAAGTACAGGCCTTCGATGGGCGTCTGAATCGCGGGGATATTTTTGGAATGTCCCACCAACGGCACGGGTTGGGCATAGTTGGTCCTATGGACCCAGATTTTATTGATCCATTCGCGCTTGAATTCGGGGTTGAACTTTTGGAAGGCGGGGATGAACTTCTCCAGCAACTGTTCATCGGTCAGCGAGAAATATTCGTGACCCTGTTCCAAATAATCGCCCGCGTACACAATGTGGTCGCCGCCAAAGTGCTCGCTCGAAACGTAATTCGTGTGCTCCACCAGCGCGAGGAACGGGTAACCCTCCTCCTTTGGCACATTGAACCAGTAAAAACCGTCCTTCGATAACTGATGCTTGAGCGAGAGCGTCATCACCACCGCGCCCATCGACTTTAACTCAAGCAGCCCTTTCAAATAATTTTCAGGGAGATCCGGACATAACTTCGCCATCTGATTCGGCGATAGCGTGACCAGCGCCTTATCGAAGGCTTCCCCGTCCACGGTCAGACCACCCGAAGCCGGATCCTGCTTAATGGATTTGATACTCACTCCAAGCCGGATCCTTACTTCCTTTTCGCGCAACTTTTCTGCGAATAGATCCGCGAATTTCTGAAAGCCGCCCTCGAACGTACCCAGGCGCGTTGTACGCGCCTTGATGCGCGCCCACATCCACGCCATGTTGACGTCTTTATAGAATGGACCGAATTTCCCGATCAGCAATGGTTTCCACATCTGTTCGTAGACTTGTTTGCCTGCGTACTTCAGCATCCATGCATCGGCAGTGACCTGTTCGAGCGCTCGCCAATTATTAGTGAGCCGTAAAAAGAGGCCCACAAAGCCAAACCGGATTTTATTCAACCCCCAGCCCAAGCCGGGGAATAAAGCCATTTTCAAGATCGAATCGAAGGGATACCACTTCTCTTTGTAATACATCACCGTCAGCGGACGCGGGAAGATGACCTTATCCTCCAGTCCCAACTCGCGGATGATGCCCAGCATGGATGCGTCCGACTGGAACCAGTGATGGTAGAACTTCTCCACTGACCAATCCCAATGCGGTTCTTTGAATCCGCTGGCCAGCCCGCCCACATAATTCGCTGCTTCGAAAATGGTCACCTGGTGACCCGCTTTTTGCAAGTCCCATGCGGCAGACATGCCGCTGTACCCTGCTCCAATGATCGCAATTTTCATTTCGTATCCTCTGTAAGGGCGAGGTCTCCTCGCCCCTGCATATTTTATTCTTTCGTTTCGTCTCTCAAATTATCCGACCACTTGATGCCTTCGCGAGCCAGGTAATACGCGCCCAAGGCTGTGATCGGGACCCATAACGCCACGTGCAGCACAAGCGTATATCCCGCCGCGGTGGCCTGATCCACACCGTAAGCCGAGAGGACTGCGATGCCCGGTGCGTCGAACGTGCCGATATATCCCGGCGCAGACGGGATGGTGGTGGCCAGGTTGACAATGCCGTTCATCAACATCAACGCAAAGAAAGAGACGTTGAAATCGAAAGCATGCATCACGAACCAGTATTTGCCCGTCTCCAACAGCCAGATGATGACCGAGGTGAAGAAGACCATCAACACGTTGAAGGGGGAACGCAGCGAAGCGAGTCCGTCCAGGAATTTGTTCATGATGCCGATGATCTTGGTATGCGTGCGTTTGGGGGTCAGCCGCTCAATCAACCATAAGCCGACCCGGGCGGTCATCTGTGGGAACATGGCCGCCACCAAAAAGACGGCCAGCGCCCCAAGGAAAACCCCGGTGCCGATGATGGCCACCTGCTGGATGTTGCCCACGAAGCCCGAAGCGCCGGTTAGTTTTGCCAACTCGGATAGATTGACGAACACAAAAGCCAGCATCACCACCCCGTCGAAGATGCGCTCTACAATGATGGTCGCCAGCGAGGCCGAGACGGGCACATCTTCTTTCCGTTTCAGAATGATGGCGCGTAATACTTCCCCGGCGCGGGCCGGGTAAATGTTATTGCCCATGTACCCGATGGTGGTGATGGGGAACATGGTTCGAGTGGAGATCCTTTTGATCGGCCCCAGCAAATAATGCCAGCGCCACGCCCGCACCCATACGCCGATGAAATACACAAAAATACCTGGCAAGAGCCAGATATAGTTCGCTTTTTGCACCGCGCTCCAGAAATCGCCCAATTTCAACCCGCCCAGCGCGAGCCATAAAAACAGGATGCTGATCAGCACCCCGAGCCAGAACTGCCACTTTTTCATTTGCATGGGAATGATTGTACCAAACTGGCCCCGCCGGGGTATGGACTCCAAAGTCTCCAGACTTTGGAGTTGGCTGCCTGACTGCTGGGTATAATCTCAACCTTGAGAGGACATCATGAAAAAATACATCCCCACCATCAGGGATCATCTCCTGATCATCGTTTCGAGTCTTTTACAGGCGGTCAGTCTGCGGTTGTTCTTCATTCCGGCCAACCTCGCTTCCGGGGGGGTGAGCGGCATCTCCCAACTCATCAACCACTACACCCACTGGCCCATCGGTCTGATGGTCTTCATCGGCAATGTGCCGCTCTTTCTGTTGGGCTGGCGTTTTCTGGGCGGATCCAAATTTGCCATGCGGACGGCGGTTGCCATCGTCACTTACTCCCTGTTCACCGACCTGCTGATGCGCATTCCGGCTTTTGTCTCTTATTCCCAGATCCTGATCGACGATCTGCAAGGCGATATCTTTCTGAACTCGCTCTACGGCGCCATCGTCGGTGGCGTTGGGTATGGACTGGTGTATCGTGCGCGCGGTACCAGCGGCGGCTCGGATATACTGGCGCGCATCCTCAACAACTGGCGCGGCATCTCCATGACCCAAAGCTACCTTATGGTGGACACAGTGGTGATCCTCTCGGCAGGATTCGTCTTCGGTTGGAAGGAAGCGCTCTATGCCATGATCACCCTTTACGTTAGTGGGTTGGTGGCCGAGACCGTGCTCGAAGGCGGTGGCACCGTCCGCACTGCGATGATCGTCACCTCGCACCCGGATGAAGTCTCGGCTTGTGTGCTCGATGAACTGGAGCGCGGCGTGACCTGGCTTGAAGGACGCGGCGGTTACACCGGTAACTCACGTCCCGTGTTGTACTGCGTCATCAATCGTGCCGAGGTTGCCACGCTCAAAGCCATCGTCCATGAAAAAGACCCCGAAGCCTTTATGGTCATCGGGGTCGCACATGAAGCCTTGGGGGAGGGGTTCAAGCCTTTAAAAGGACGCTAGCAAACTTTTTTTGAAGGCCGATTAAAGACAAAGGGAACTCACTTCTTCTTTCCATACCCAAACTGTTTGAGCATGTTCGGGTCATTGCGCCAGTCTTTCGAAACCTTCACGCGCAATTCCAAAAATACCTTTCGCCCGCTCATCTCTTCGATCTCTTTGCGGGCTGCGCTGCCAATGGACTTGAGCATCTTGCCGCCTTCGCCGATCACAATTCCCTTTTGTGATTCTCTTTCAACGAAGATCGTCGCTGCAATATAGGCCATGCCGTTCTCGCGCTCTTTGAACTCATCAATGCGGACCGCCATGCCATGCGGCACTTCGTCGCGCAACTTGATGAGGCAGGCTTCGCGGATCAAGTCTCCGGCGATGTCACGCTCGTAAACATCGGTGATCTGCTCTTCAGGATATTCCGCTTCTCTCTCCGGCGAAGATTGGATCAGCGCTTCGAGCAGTTCCCCAACTCCCAGCCGCTTCGACGCGGAGACTTTCACGACGGTCGCCTTGGGGATCATGGCGTGATACTCCTCTTCGCGTGCGGACAAGGCCTCGGGTTTGACCATGTCAATCTTGTTGAGCACCAGCATGCGGCGAGTCCGACGCGCAACATCTTTGAGGAGCGAGGCGATGTTCGAGTCCTCTTCGGTGGGCGGGGTCGACGCATCCACCAGCCAGAGGATCAAGTCCACTCCGCCGAGAGCGTCCTCTGCCTCGGTGTTCAGGAACTCGCCGAGTTTGTGCTTGGCGTTGTGAATGCCGGGCGTATCGACAAAGATGAGTTGGGCGTTCTTGAGCGTGAGAATGCCGAGTTGACGTTTGCGCGTGGTCTGCGGGCGCGGCGAGACGGCGGCGATCTTCTGCCCGAGCAGCGCATTGAGCAGGGTGGACTTGCCCACATTGGGGCGTCCGATGATGGCGATGAAACCTGAACGATGTTGGGTCATGCTTCCTTTTTCTTCCAATTGACAATGATGAGGCTGGCCACTACGAGCAGGCCGCCGACGAACAATTGCCAGGTGAGATGTTCATTGAGAAAGAGCACCCCCAGCAGCACACCGCCGGGCGGGAAGGTGTACGTCACCAGCACGGTGCGGGTGGGGCCGATCTCGTGCAGCAAATAATAATTCAAAATCATGGCAATGCCAGAGCCCAAAACCCCGAGCCAGAGCGCTGCCACCCAGGTGATGGGCAAGTGCGGGACCGTGAACGGTCTTTCGGCAACCAGGCCCACCATCCACATAAAGAGCGTGGCGGTGATGAGCGGCGCTGCACCACGGATGGCGCCCTGCACATGCGCTGTGCTTTTGCGCGCATACACTGCGCTGGCGGCGTAGAACAAAGAGGCCAGGATGACCGCGCCTTCGCCGAGAATGGAACTCTGCTGGATGTTCAACAGGTCATCGAGCAGCAGGACGATGATGCCCACGAAACCGGTGAGCAGGCCAATGACCTTTTGAGAGGTCATCTTGTCGTCGTGCAGGAAGTAGTGTGCGATGACAAGTGTGAAGAGCGGGACGGTCGCATTGAGGATGGAGGCCACCGCCGAGTCGATGCTGGTCTCGCCCCATGAGATGAGGAAGATGGGGATCGCCAGGCTGGTGGGGCCGAGGATGAGGTAGGTGCGCCAGGTCTGCCAATCGCGCGGCCATTCCAGTTTTTGATAGAGTGCCACAGCTACGGCGGTCAATGCGCCGAACAGCATGCGGAAGGCTACCAGCACGGTAGGGCTGGCCTCCTGCACGCCGATCTTGATCCACAGGAAGGACGAACTCCAGATGACGCCCAGGGCGATGAATGCGACCCAATGTTTGGTTTTCAATGTCTCTCCGATCTCAATTTGAATTGCGCGAGTGTACCACCACCCGTTCAGGAAGAGTCAACCCTTCCAGAGTGGGTGGTGGTGACGGCCCCGTTCGGTTATTCTCCAAAAAGGCTTTATCATATGCGGCTGTTACTAAAAGGAGATATATCATGACGCCATCCGACCTGCCCGATTTTGACTTGCTTTGGGATTACAACAATCCCGCCGCAAGCGAGGAGAAATTCCGCGAGGTTCTGCCTCAATTCCCCGACGGCAACGAGCGGTTGGAACTGCTGACCCAGATCGCGCGGTCGCAGGGCTTGCAAAGAAAGTTTGAGCAGGCACACCAGACCCTGGATGAGATCGAAGGACAATTGCCTGTCGAGGTGTCGCGGGCGCGGGCGCGATATTTGCTCGAGCGCGGGCGGGTCTTCAATGCCTCCAAACATCCCGATCAGGCACGTCCATTCTTTGAAAGAGCGCTGAAGATGGCCCAGGAATTAAGCGAGGATTTCCACGCCGTGGATGCGGCGCACATGCTGGCCATCGTCGCCGACCCCGCTTCTGCCCTCGACTGGAACCTGCGCGCCATCCAGATGGCTGAGTCTTCTGCTGACGAGAGGGCCCGTGGCTGGCTCGGGTCGTTATACGACAATACCGGCTGGTCTTATCACGACATGGACGACTATGAATCGGCGTTGACGATCTTTCAGAAAGCCGAATCCTATTTCAGCGGGAAGGGAAGCGCAGACAAATTCCGCATCGCCAAATGGACGGTGGCGCGCTGCCTGCGTTCGCTAAAGCGCATTGAGGAATCTTTATCCAAACAAATGAACTTGAAGGCAGAGTTCGACGCCATCGGCGGCAGCGATGGTTATGTGGAGGAGGAGATCGGGGAATGTCTGCTTCTGTTAAAGCGCGAGGAAGAAGCCAGGCCTTATTTTGCAAAGGCGTATGAGTTGTTGAGTAAGGATGAGTGGTTGGTGGATAATGAGCCTGAACGGGTGAAACGGTTGAAAGAAATGAGTTAATGTCCGCCCGAAGCGGCTCCTTGAATTATGAGATCGCTTCCTCGCGAAGACCAAGTGCGCTCTTCGTCGTTAAGTCCTTTACCAAATAATATTCCCCGCGTTCAAAGCCGCGATCCAGATAGTATTGCCGGGTGCCTACCGCGGCAATGACGGCGAGTTTTTCAAACCCCTTTTCTTTTGCGATCCGTTCTGCTTCTTCGAGCAGGCGTGTGCCGAGCCCCACATGCTGAGCTGCGCCGGATTTTTCCGCGCCCACCGCGAGCGACTGTCCGTACACATGCACCTCGCGGATCAACGCCGCGCCGCGCAAATCGTGCATGCCGGTATCAGGCGACTCTGCGGAAGGCAGCGAAAGGCGGATGAACCCGGCCAGCCGGTCATCTTCGGTGTTGAAAGCGATGAAATGTTCCAGCGCGTTGCCGGCTTGATATTCAAAGTCATGCAGATTTAGGGAGGATAGCTCAACAGGCTTGCCCTTGACTTCACGACAGCGCACACACTGACAGCGCGTCCCGCGGCGCTTCATCTCAGCCTGCACATCCTGACGCAAACTTGTGCGGCGATTTCCTTCGACCACGTTGTTTCCCGGAATGTCGCGGATGACGCGGTTGATGCGGCAATAGCGCGGCACGGTCGGTTTGATGTCTGCGATCAAACTCACCAGTTCATCAGTGGTGTAGGGTTTAAATTCGCCGCGCTGCCAGTATTCGTACAGTTCGGCATTGGCAAGCAATTGATTGGGGTAGATCTTGATCTCGTCCGGGCAGAAGTTCTGCCACATGCGGGCGAAATCCTCCCGGTCCGATTGCGGTGTGGCACCGAGCAGGTTGGGCATCCAATGCAGCACGATCTTGAAACCGGCGGCGCGTAAGAGTGCGGTTGCCCGGCGCGTGCTTTCCACGTCGTGCCCGCGCTTGTTGATCTCCAGAATGTGATCGTCAAAACTTTGTGCGCCCATCTGCACCTTGGTCACGCCGAGGTGACGCAGCCAGCGCAGTTCATCGGGATGGATCTCGTCTGGCCGGGTC
>DAOQBX010000072.1:0-7069 GCA_035340155.1 Anaerolineales bacterium
TGGAAAGGGCGGGACATCTCCATTCAGCAATTATCGGGCGGGTTGACCAATACGAATTATCGCATTCTGGTGGATGGCAAACCATTTTTTGTGCGCGTCCCCGGCGCAAGCACCGATCTGCTTGCGATCGACCGTACCAACGAATATCACAACACCCAGGCCGCCGCCAATGCGGGCGTCGCGCCGCAGGTGTTGAATTATTTTCCGCAATACAATGTGATGGTGCTGGAATTCCTGCAAGGCACCACCATGTCGAAGGATTCCCTCAACCAGCCCGGCATGCCGACACGCATGGCGCAGGCCATCAAGAAACTCCATCAGGGTGAGCGCTTCTACTCGGACTTCAACATGTTCCGCCTCACAGAGTATTACCTCAGCCTGTGCCGGGAACGCGAGATCAAGATCCCTGAGGGCTACCCTGAGCGCGTGCCCACCGTGAACGAGATCGAGAAGGCCATGTCCGTCAAGCCGCTGGCGACCGTCCCTTGCAACAACGATCTGCTCGCCGAAAACTATATCGATGATGGGAAGCAACTCTGGCTGATCGACTACGAATACAGCGGCAACAACGACCCGACCTTCGAACTTGGCAACACCTGTCAGGAAATGCAGTTCAACGACGAACAGATCAAGGAAGTCTGCGCAGCCTATTTTGGCGAAGCGACCCCCGCCTTGATCGCCCGCATGAAACTCAACATGATCATGTCCGATGTCGGTTGGGGTTTGTGGGCTGCCATTCAAGCGAACATTTCCAGCATCGAATTCGATTTCTGGGGTTGGGCGCTCGAACGCTGGGGCAGGGCGGTGGAAAAAATGGATTCAAAGGAATTCCCGGCCTGGTTAAAGGATGTAACGGCATGACCTGCCGCAGACCCGGGCACATCAGGTAAACTCACAACATGGAAACCTCCCTCGACCTTGTTCAGGAAATGTACCGCCTTGTGGAGGCGGCCAATGCAAAGAAAATAAACCTGCGCGCCATTGGCGGGCTGGCCGTGCAAACGCACAACAAAATGAAGCACCCGCTCTTCACGCGTGAATTCGCCGATCTTGATTTCTGCATCCCGCTCAAACAACGCCGCGAATTCGAAGCCTTCATGCCTGAAATGGGCTACTCCCCGCATCGCCAGTTCAATGTCCTCAACGGTGACCAGCGCCAGATCTACTATCACAACCCCACCGAAATGAAGGTGGATATCTTTGTCGGTAACTTCGAGATGTGTCATAAGATCCCCCTCGAAGATCGCCTCGGCGCGGACCCGGTTACCATTCCGCTGGCTGAACTGATGCTCTCCAAGGCGCAGATCATCGAACTCAATCGCAAGGATGCCTTCGACCTCACATCGCTGCTCTTGAACAATGCCACCGGCAATAACGACATCGAGACCATCAACCTGATGACCCTTGCCCAATTATGCAGCCAGGATTGGGGCCTGTACAAAACCACCTCGCTCAACCTTGATAAAGTGGAAACGATGCTCAACAAAGGCGAGATACCGCTGAACGAAGAAGAAAGCGGCATTGTCATCCAGCACATCAACGAGATCCGCCGCGCCTTTGCAGAAATGCCCAAGCCGCTTGCCTGGCAATTGCGAGACCGCGTTGGCACCCGCGTTAAATGGTATATCGAGGTCGAAGAAGTTCAGCGATGAAAAAATTTCGCCTGGTTATTGCCGTCATCCTTTTGACGTTTTCCATTGCTTTGCTGCTGTGGGGATATTTGCCCAACCCGCGCGAGACCCGTATTCAAAGCATCTCCCCGCAAGAGATGGAACTCCCAACGCCTTCTTCGCTTCATCTTCATCTGGAGCCTGTGGCGTGATTCGCAAGCCTTTTTCCACCCGCAGCCTTTTCCTTTTCATTCTGGCTTGGGTGGTCATCCTTGCCTCCTATTCATGTGGAGGCAAACTTCCGTATCCCTCCACGACGGTACCGGCGGCAGTGTCGCCTACGCCTTTTAGTACACCCACACCGGGAGGTTCTCTCGATGAACCGCAGCCTGCCATCCCCGAAACCCGCCGCCTGACCCTCGAATATCCGCGCCGCATCAAGGCCGGGGTCGAAAGCGATGTGGTGCGCCTGACCCTCGAAATGGATGAACTTGGCAACCTCACACCGACTGCGGTGGTGGATGGCAACGTAGTGGAAGGGGATGTGATCGAGATCCCCAATCTGTACAGGACGCATAACGTTACCGCCGAAGCCCAGTTCGATATTGCCGGGTTCGAGGTCAAACCGCCTGGAGCCACCTATCAGCCCTTGAAGCCGGGCGAATCCGTCACTTTCTTTTGGAGCGTCCGTCCGTTGGATGTGGGGAAATATCGCGGCACCATCTCGTTGTTCCTGAACTTCGAAGACCGTTCCAGCGGCGAACAAAGCCGGGTGGCAGTATCCATTCAATTCGTCGAGATCGAAGCGGTGGACTTTTTCGGCTTCTCCACCAACTTCGTGCGGACTTCCGGGGTGGTCGGGTCTGTGCTCGGCGTTGTGGTTGGATTTCCCTTCTTTGACGATGTGATCAAATATTTGTGGGGCAGGCTGAAGAAGAGCAAAAAGAAAATCTCAAGCAGGAAATAGACTTTCTATTGAAGCAGGCGTGTGATTATGGGGAAAATATGACAAAAATCACCCCAAAAATAGACACGCTATACGAGGGGCACTTTGTTCTTTATGGTACAATTTTTGTACTAAGTTGTACTATTTTTCCCAACGGAGCGATGTAAATGAATGAGTGGATCTATGTAGCCCTGTTTATTGTTGTGGGTCTGGTCATCCCCATTGGTGCAATTGGAGCGGGTTTCATTTTCGGACCCAAGAAGGCAAATCCCATCAAGGAATCGACATATGAATGCGGCATTGAGACAGTAGGGGAGTCTTGGGTGCAGTTCAAAGCGCAGTATTACATCTTTGCGCTTGTCTTTCTGGTGTTCGATGTGGAAGCGGTCTTCCTCTTTCCTTGGGCGGTGAAACTCGGCCAACTTGGTCTGTACGCCGTGATCGAAGGTATTATTTTTGTAGCCATTCTCGTGGTCGGCCTGGTCTATACCTGGCGCAAGGGAATGTTGGAATGGGTTTAATTTCACAGTAAATTGAAGAGAAGGCTGACGGGAAATTTTCCTTTCAGCCTTTTCTTTGTGTAACAGGAGTGATTTATGAGTTTCTGGAATGACCCCTTAAAAGTCGCCGCGGATTGGCTCGAGGGCGTCTTCGCCGGTTGGGGCATGGACGCCATCCTTGCCCATGTACTGGTGGCCTTCCTCGGCGTGTTCCTGCTCATCACAATACTGATGGTGCTGGATATTTTCCTGGTCTGGATCGAGCGTAAAGTGGTTGCTCGCTTCCAGGACCGCCTCGGCCCGAACCGATTGGGGCCTTTCGGCTTGATCCAACCGTTCGCGGATATCATCAAGCTCATCATCAAAGAGGATACGACCCCCGGCGGTGCGGACAAGGTGGTTTATAACCTTGCCCCGATCCTCTCCATGATGTCGGTCTTGATCCTGTGGGCGGTGGTACCGATCGCGCCGGTGATGCTCGGCACCGACTTGAATGTGGGTGTGCTGTTCCTCATCGCGGCAGGGGCTATCGGGACGCTTTCGATCATTATGGCAGGTTGGTCGTCGAACAACAAGTTTGCGATGATCGGCGGTTTTCGTCAGGTGGCGGTGATGGTCTCGTTCGAAGTGCCGATGCTGGCGATGTTGATGATCCCGGTCATCTTTGCGGGTTCGATGAACATGAACGCCATCATTGATGCTCAGAATGTCTGGTACTTTTTCCTCTCCCCACTGGGCGCGCTGATCTTCCTGATTGCTGCCATTGCCGAACTGGGACGCGCTCCCTTCGACCTTGCGGAAGGTGAATCTGAACTGGTCTCCGGTTTCAACATCGAATATTCCGGCATGAAGTTCGGCATGTTCTATGCGGGCGAACTCCTGCATGCTTTCACCTTCGGTGGTTTCTGGGCGATCCTTTTCTTTGGCGGGTATCGTTTCTTCGGACTGGAGCAGGTCAGCCCGTTCCTGGCGATCCTTATCCTTGTCATCAAGGCCATGCTTGGATATTGGGTCATCATGTGGGTCCGATACACCATGATGCGCATCCGTATTGACCAGATGCTTGGCTTCAATTGGAAGTTCCTGACCCCGTTGGCGTTTACCCTCCTTTTGGTGACGGCGCTGGTGAATGCGCTGCTTGCCGGCGCTTCGACCTGGCTTTACGTTGTCGGTATGTTCCTCGCCAATGTGGTCACCGGCTGGATCGCGCTTGAGATCGCACGCTCCGCCACCCGCAAGGAACGCGCGCAGGTGGAAGGTCCGAAGACTGTGGAGGCGCATCACTAGAGGCGAAATTCCCATGACAGCACAACAAATCATTTTCCTAATTGTTGCCCTCTACACCCTCGGCTCGGCGCTGATGGTGGTGACGACGCGCAACCTCGTCCATGCGGCTTTGTGGCTGGTATCCACGCTGTTCGGTGTGGCAGTGGCGTATGCGCTGCTGAACGCGAACTTCATTGCGGTGGTTCAGGTGGTGGTCTATATCGGCGCCATCGCCATCCTTTTCATCTTCGCGGTCATGCTCACGCGCAAGGATATGCGCGATGCCGGCCCGCAGATGAACTCCAACTGGTGGGCGGGGGCGCTGGTGGCCGTACTGGTCTTCGGCGGGCTGACTTCCCTGCTCTCAGGGTGGAGCGGCTTCCAGAATACCGCCGCGGCTCTCCCGTCCGGGTTCGATGCGATCAGCCTGCTGGGCGAATCGCTCACATCGCCGGAGGCTTTCGTCCTGCCGTTCGAAGTGGCATCCGTTCTTTTGCTGGCGGCGTTGGTGGGCGCGGTCTATGTCGCGTTCAACAAGAAATAGGAGGCGCACAGATATGGTTCCTCTTTCCTGGTATTTGATCTTTGCGGCGGCGTTGTTCAGCATCGGCCTGTTCGGTGTGCTGGTGCGGCGCAACGCGGTCGCGATCCTGCTCGGCGTGGAGTTGATGCTCAACGCCGTGAACATCAACCTCGTGGCCTTCTGGCGCTATAGCGAAGCGTTTGCCATGGCGGGGCAGGTCTTCGCCGTGATCGTCTTCGCCGTGGCCGCCGCGGAAGTGTCTGTGGGCCTGGCTTTGGTCATTTCTGTCTACCGCCGACGTAATACGGTGGTGGCAGATGAACTCGATATGTTGAAGTGGTAGGGACGCATGACGACTGAATCATTAATTTGGCTAATTCCGCTGCCACCTGCTCTTGCTTTCTTCCTGATCGTGTTATTCACGAACAAGAGCAAAGCGCTCAGCCATACTGTGGCTGTCGGGGCGGCGTTCCTCTCCTGGCTCGGCGCAATGATCGTTTTCGTGCGCGCGCTGGGTGTGGAACATCTTGGCGAACATCCTTTTGAATCTTCGATCAACTGGTTGCCGACCGGCGATACCTGGCTGAAGATCGGCGTGCTGGTGGATCCGCTCACTGCGGCTGTATTGTTCTTCGTAGCCTGGACCGTGCTGATGATCTTCATTTACAGCATCGGCTATCACAACTACGGCCAGCCTGCAGGCAACCACGATCACAAGGGCCTTCCGCCTCATGGCGCGACTGTCGAAGAACATGGACACAAACACGTTGTCCCGTCCATTGAGCCGATGTACTCGCGCTTCTTTGCCTTCATTGGTTTGTTCGCCTTCGGTATGTTCACACTGGTGGTCTCCGATAACCTGCTGACGCTTTTCGTTGGCTGGGAGATCATGGGCCTGTGTTCCTATCTGTTGATCGGTTTCTGGTATGGCAAACCCTCGGCGCGCAATGCAGCCATCAAAGCTTTTATGACCACCCGCATCGGCGATGTGTTCATGTTGATTGGCATCGCTTTCCTGTACAGCGTCACCGGGACTTTGTCCTTCCGTGAGATTTTCACCGAAGAAATACTGCACACCCTCGCTTCTGTTCCAACGGGTTTGTTTGGTCTGTCGGCTGCGGGCCTGATCGCCGTCCTGCTCTTCATCGGAACGGTGGGTAAGTCGGCGCAGTGGCCGCTGCACGTCTGGCTGCCCGACGCGATGGAAGGTCCGACCCCCGTCAGTGCCATGATCCATGCGGCGACGATGGTGTCGGCGGGTGTGTATGCGGTCATCCGCATGTTCCCGCTGCTTACCGCCGGTTGGGCCGAAGGCGCTCCGCTGACCCCGGCCATGAGTTTCGTGGCATTCATTGGGGCCTTCACTGCGCTCTTTGCCGCGACCATTGCCGTGGCCCAGAACGATATCAAACGCGTGCTGGCTTACTCGACCATCTCTCAACTCGGCTTCATGATCGCCGCGCTGGGGATCGGCGCATACATCGCCGCAGTTTTCCATTTGATCACGCATGCGTTCTTCAAGGCCCTGCTCTTCCTTGGTTCGGGCTCGGTCATTCACGGCATGGAACACGGCGTGCTCCACACCGGCAACCATGCTGTGGATCCGCAGGATATGTTCAATATGGGCGGCCTGCGCAAGAAAATGCCCATCACATTCTGGACCTTCCTGATCGGTGGTTTTGCTCTCTCCGGCTTCCCGTTGGTGACGGCAGGCTTCTGGTCGAAAGATGAGATCCTGGCCGATGCCTTCGTCAACGGCCACATTGTGGTCTTTGCGACGCTTGCCATCGCCGCCTTTATGACCGCTTTCTACACCATGCGCCAGATCACGCTGACCTTCCTGGGCGAACCCCGCACCAAGGAAGCCGAACACGCGCAGGAAACCCCGTTCACCATGACCGTTCCGTTGATGATCCTCTCGGTCTTCGCCATCGGCTACGGCTGGGTCGGTATTCCTGAGCATTTCCCGCTCATTGGCGGACTCGTCCCGAACTGGTTCCACGAGTTTGTGGGCGGTACGCTGGCCGAACATCCCCCGGTGTTGGAATTCAACATCGTGCCGCTGCTCACTTCCCTAGTGGTGGCTCTCGGCGGCCTTGGCCTTGGCTGGTATGTTTATCGCAACGTCAACTCTCCGGCGGAAGACAGACTGCAGATCCCTGTTCTCAAGAACAAATGGTATTTCGATGAGATCTATGAAGTGGTCTTCATCAAACCTGCGCTG
>DAOQBX010000073.1:0-2310 GCA_035340155.1 Anaerolineales bacterium
TGGATTTGCAAAGCCCTGATAAAATCATCCTCGCTGGCGGCTTTGGAAGTTATATCGATAAAGAAAAAGCCATGCTGATCGGGCTAATCCCTGATTGCGAGTTGGATAAAGTGTATGCGGTTGGAAATGCCGCGGGTGATGGCGCACGCATTGCATTGCTGAACATTGAAAAACGCAATGAGATCGATGCAGTGACACGCAAGGTGGAACGTTTTGAATTACCCACCGACCCGGAATTCCAAAATCAGTTCATGCTGGCGACAAGCTTCCCACACATGAGCGAGCCGTTCGAACACATCGCGCATTTGATCCCAAATCGCAAGGCAGATCCACTGGCGAAGAATTTCATGAAATAAATTTTTGTAGGGGCGCAGCAATGCTGCGCCCCTACGGAGGAACAATGAACAAATTTCTAGAACGATTGAACAGCGGGGAAATTCTCGTTGCGGATGGGGCAACGGGTTCGAACTTACAGAAGATGGGACTCAAACCGGGCAAGCCGCCTGAGGACCTCATCATCGATGATCCGGATACGATCTTGAATCTCGCTTCATCCTTCGCCCAAGCCGGGTCAGACATCATCCTGACCTGTACCTTCGGCGGGACTCGCATGCGCATGAAAGACTCGAAGTATCAGGATCGCACACCTGAGGTCAACATCCGTGCAGCGGAGATCGCTCGCAAGGCAGCTTCGTTGAATAACGGTCTGGTCGCCGGTTCGATGGGACCGGTCGGCGCGATCCTCAAACCGTATGGTCCTCTTGAGTTTGAGGATGTGAAGGCGACCTTCGCCGAGCAAGCCAAAGCCCTCGCCGATGGCGGCGTGGACTTGTTGATCATCGAAACCATGTTCGCCGTGGAAGAAACGACAGCCGCCTTTGAAGGCGCACGTTCTGTAACCGACCTGCCGATCGTGGTCTCGTTCAGTTATGACCGCGGTACACGCACGATGATGGGCGTCAAGCCAAAGGATGTGATGAAGCGTTACTCCGAGATGGGCGCGACCCTCATCGGTGCGAACTGCGGCACTACGCTCGATAATATGGAAGCGGTGGTGAAAGAATATCAAACAGCCAAACCTGATATGCCCTTGTGGGTCAAGCCAAATGCGGGCGTTCCGCACATGGACTTGGAGACCGAGCAAGGCGTATACGATATGGGTCCCGAAGACATGGCAACCTATGCCAAGAAATATGTGGCAATGGGCGCGAAGGTCGTGGGCGGTTGTTGTGGAAATACACCCGAGCATATTGCGGCGATTGCGAAGGCGGTGAAGGGATAATTGGGGATTGGTAATTAGAGATTGATTCAAGTTACGAGTTACAAGTTACGAGTGAAGTAGCTTGTAACTCGTAACTGCATTTTTGGAGGTCTGATGCGTGATGAGATTTTGAGATTGTTGAACGGGGAGAAGATGTATTCGATTCCAGCGTTCAGCGGGTTGATTCATGTCACAGCCGAGGGGTTGGCAAGTGAAGGGTTGACTCTGGGAGAGGTCCATCACGATGCGGGGAAAATGGCACGGGCGGCGGCGAGCACATTCAAGTTGACAGGCATGCCGTCGGCGGCATTGCCATTGGATTTATGCTCTCCTGCCGAGGCGTTGGGTGCGGAGTTGATCTTCTATAATAATGACGAGATGCAATTTCCACAGGTAAAGAAGTTGTTATTTCAAAGTACAAAAGAGATTAGAGGATTAGAGATTAGAGAAGTAGAAAATCTTGGACGGATTGGGTTGATTTGTGAAGCGATTCGTTTATTAAAAAAAGATATAGGAGGTCGAGTTGCTATTTCAGGCATGATTCCCGGTCCGTACACGTTGATGATCTACATTTGCAAGGTGCAAAATCTCGTGCGCGAGATGAAGAACGAGCCGCAAATGGTCTTGGATGCGCTCCTTCATCTTTCATCTTTCCTCGCTAAAATTGGCAAAGCCTATCTGGATGCAGGTGCGGACTTTATCACCATCCATGAGATGGGCGGCTCGCCGGGGTTTATCGGACCGAAACCGTTTGAGCAGTTCGTCCTGCCTGCGCTTCAACACCTGACCCGACAACTGCCCCGCCCCATCGTGATTTCTGTGTGCGGTAAAACGGACTCTGCCATGAGTTTGCTGGCAAAGTCTGGCGCAGATGCGATCTCGGTCGATCAGTTGAACGATTTGCAGGCATCTCGTGCTGCATTGAAAGAGACAATGCTATTTGGCAACGTAGACCCGGTGGCGACTCTATGGCAGGGTGACGAGGGCTCGGTTGCAGAATCTGTTCAAAGATCGAAAGAGGCGGGCGTGGATGCGGTCTGGCCCGGCTG
>DAOQBX010000073.1:2335-7055 GCA_035340155.1 Anaerolineales bacterium
CAAAACATCCGGGCTATGCTTCGATAATCCGTTGCTTTGAGAGTTGAACATATCAATATGATGACAGACGGGCGCAAAGCGTCTGTTTTTCAATAGGCGCTATTGACGTTTCCATTTCGACTATGTAAACTGAATCAGATTCAGAGGTAAGCATGCGTAGAAAAGAGCCAGCAAAGCAACCGGCAAAGCCCAAAGATCGAACACCCGTCTCCTCAACTTCAAAGAAGCCCGCCGCCTCAAAGACCGCCCCCACCGCCGGGGTCTTGAAGGAATTGCGGCAGCGTGAAGCGGAACTCGCCATCATCAAGAGCGTGCAGGACGGGCTTGCCTCCAACCTGGAACTGCAGGCGATATACGATCTTGTCGGCGACCGCATCCGCAGCCTCTTCGACGCGCAGACCACCATTATTGCCACCTTTGATCTAAAGACCGAAACTCAGACCATCAACTATTACACTGACCGTCACGGCCGCGAGCACGTCCAGCCGGGGCCGATGAGCGGGTTGATGAAAACCATTGCCAGCATGAAAAAGACCTTCGTCTTCAACGAACAGGTTGAGGAAAAGATGCGCGAATACAACGCGCAGCTGGTGCTCGGGCCGCTGGTCCCCAAATCGGCTGTCTATGTTCCGCTGATCGCTGGCGAGGAAGTGCGCGGCGTGATCTCATTGCAGAACATGGACAGGGAACATTCCTTCAGCCCATCGGATGTAAGCCTGTTGGAAACACTGGCACATCCCATGAGCGCGGCGCTGGAGAACGCACGTCTCATCAGCGAAACCCAACGCCTGCTGAAAGAAGCTGAAAAACGAAACGCGGAGTTGGAAGCGATCCGCCAGGCCAGCATTGACCTCTCATCCAACCTTGAGTACGACAGCGTGCTGGATTCCATTTTGCAACGCGCCTCCGCGCTGATGCCAAGCATTGAGAATATCAACTTATTCATCTATGAGGATAACGAACTACGCTTCGGCACTGCCATTGCCAACGGTGTGATCTCCCGTGCCCCGGTTGCCAATCCGCGGCCGGGTGGTATCACACACACGGTTGCCAGGACCGGCGAGATCATGCTGGTCGAAGACATGAAAACCCACCTGCTTTACCGGGGCTCCGGCTGGAAAGGCGCGTTGATCGGCCTGCCGTTGAAGTTCCGTCTGAAGGTGGTGGGCGTCATGAACATTCACTTCGCCGAAAGGCGCAAGTTCGAAGGTTCTGAATTGCACCTGTTGCAACTCTTCGCCGACCAGGCCTCGGTCATCATCGAAAACTCGCGCCTCTTCCAAGAGGCTTCGCGCCATGCACGCGAATCAGCTGTGTTGAACGAAGTGGGACGCGACATTTCCGCCACCCTCAACCTCGCCACCGTGATGGAACGCATTGCAAATCATGCCCGCGAACTACTCAACGGGTCGAGCAGCGCCATCTTCCTGCCGCAAACCGACGGGCTGATGCTGCGCCCACTAGTGGCCAAAGGCAACATTGCTGCCGAGATCATGGCGGATTCCATTCAAATGGGTGAAGGCATCATCGGGTCGCTGGCCAAAGAAGGCCGAGCGGAATTCATCAACGATACCAACAGCGACCCGCGTACCCTGCAGATCCCCGGCACTAAGGCAGTTGGGAATGAAAGGCTGCTGGTGGCTCCGCTGCTGGCTGGCGACAAGGTTAACGGCGTGATGGCAGTCTGGCGCGAGGGCGGCGATCTCTTCTCCCCCGCCGACCTGCGCTTCCTGGAAGAACTTTCCTTGCAGGCGGCCATTGCCATTCAGAACGCCAATTACTTCAATGTCCTCCAGCAACGCGCCAATGAATTGGAGATCATCAACAGTGTGCAGCGCGGGTTGTCCTCCAAGGTGGAGGTGCAGTCCATCTATGACCTGATCGGCGAAAAGGTACGCGGTATCTTCAACACTCAGGCTGTCATTATCTCGTATTACAGCCGCGAGGCAGATACCGTCGCTTTTCCCTATATGTATTGGAAGGGAGAGCGCGTTCATCCCGAAACCCAACCACTTTCCGGATTCTCCGGTTATGTCATCCGCAACCGCACCACGCTCTTCCTTAATGAGAACGTTGCCACCCTGGCCGGTCAATTCGGTTCGACCTTGCTGGCGGGTGATTCTTTTCCCAAGTCGTTGATCGCCCTCCCCATCCTGGCAGGCGATCAGGTGCTCGGGTCGCTTTCCATCCAGAACTTCGAACGCGAGAACGCCTTCCAGCCCGAGGATGTGCGCCTGCTCTCCACGCTGGCCGCCAGCATGGGCATCGCCATACAAAACGCAAAACTCTTTGATGAAACGCAGAACCTGTTGCAGGAAACACGCCAACGCGCCGAAGAACTCAGCCTGATCAATAGCATCCTGACCGAGCTGGATACAAAGCTGGATATCCAATCCATTTATGACCGCACCGGCGACAGGATCCGCGATATCTTCGATGCGCAGACGGTGGTGCTGGCGCTGTATGACAAGGCCAGCAACCTGACCTCGTATCCCTATATCATCGAGAACGGCGAGCGGCTCTATCAGGACCCGCTTCCCCTGCGGGAGGGGCGCGGCGGATTCAGCGGCGAGGTCATTCGCACAGGCCGGGTGATCCTCGTCAACCGGAACTTCGACGAGTACTCGCGCAAGTTCAATTCCGTTAACCTCGGCACCGACCCGGACGATGAGAGCGTAGTGGTCAAATCAGGGTTGTGGGTGCCGATGCTGGTCGGGGACGAGATAAAAGGCGTGATCTCGCTGCAAAACCTCGAGCGGGAAGATGCGTTCACCGATTCCAATGTGCGCCTGCTAACCACCATCGCAAACTCCATTGGCGTGGCCATCGAGAATGCGCGTCTCTTCGATGAGACCCAGCGCCTCCTCAAGGAAACGGAGCAACGCGCCGCCGAATTTGCCATTCTTAACAGTGCAAGCGAGTCCATGTCCCGCACTTTGGATGTAAACACCATTACGCGCAATGTCGGCGTCAAGATCCACGAAGCCTTCCATGCCGAGATCGTGGATATCCTGTTATACGATGCCAACACGAACATTGTGCACCTGGTCTATAGTTTTAGCGATAACCTTCAATATGAAAATGAGCCGCCCTGGGAGTTGGGAGAGGGACTGACTTCGAAGATCATCGCCGCCAGGGGACCGCTGGTATTGAACACGGCCAGGGAGATCGAAGAGAACGGTGCGGCCGCATATGTTACTGCGCCGGAAGACGAAACCGATATAGAATCCTACATCGGCGTTCCCATCATGGTCGGCGATCAGGTGCTTGGGGTCGTTGACGTGCAAAGCTACAGGGCCAATGCATTCAATGAGGGCCATTTGCGGATCCTGCAAATCCTTGCTGCCAATATGGGCGTTGCTCTTCAAAATGCCCGCCTCTTTGATGAAACCCAGCGCCTCCTGAACGAGACCAAACGCCGCGCCGCCGAACTGGAGATCCTCAATGAGGTCGGCCAGGTGTTGAGGCAGCAATTGGACGTGTACACCATCCTTGAAGTGGTCGGAGAAAAGGTGCGCGACCTGGTCAAGGAGGATAACCTCGGCATCGGCCTGTACGACCGCGAGACCGGGACCATCCAAGCACATTATGTCACCAAGAAAAGCGAGCGGCTCGAGTTTCCCCCCTTCCATTTGGGCGAGTTCACACATAGGGCCGCATTGCAAGGCAAGACGTTGGTGCTCAACCGACAATCCCCCTCTCTCTGGAAAAAACTCGGTTCCAGCATGACCGCGCTCAACGAGATCCCCAAATCGGTGGTCATGATTCCCATGGTGGTCGGGAAGGAACTCATCGGCGGCATCACCATCCAGAACTTCGAGCACGAGAATGCCTATGATGAAGCCATCATCAAATTGATGGAGTCCATTGCCTCGAGCACAGCTACTGCGATCCAGAACGCGATGCTGTTTGAAGAAGCCCGCACCGCACGCGCCGCCGCTGAACAAGCCAACGAGGCCAAGAGCGCCTTCCTTGCCACCATGAGCCACGAGATCCGCACGCCCATGAACGCCGTCATCGGCATGAGCGGGCTGCTACTGGATACTCAACTCGACGACGAACAGCGCGACTACGTAGAGACCATTCGCGGGTCGGGTGATGCGCTGCTCGCCATCATTGACGATATTCTGGATTTCTCGAAGATCGAAGCGGGCCGCATGGATCTGGAGACCCAGGCGTTCGACCTGCGTGAGTGCGTCGAATCAGCGCTGGACCTCGTGACCACACGCGCCGTGGAAAAAGGCATCGACATCGCCTACCTCTTCGAAGGCGACATGCCGAACGCCATCCTCAGCGATGTGACCCGTGTACGCCAGATCATCACCAACCTGTTGAGCAATGCCGTCAAATTCACGAACCAGGGCGAGGTGGTGCTGACCGCCTCCAGTAAAATTTATACGAACGAAGAAGGTGCAGAAGAAGCACTGCTCACGGTTGAGGTGCGCGACACGGGCATTGGCCTCTCCGAGGAAGGCATGGCGCGACTCTTCCAATCCTTCTCGCAAGCTGATTCCTCCACCACACGCAAATACGGCGGCACAGGGCTGGGGCTGGCCATCAGCAAAAGGCTGGTGGAATTGATGGGCGGCACAATGTGGGCTGCCAGCGAAGGGCTGGGAAAGGGATCGAAGTTCACCTTCACCATCAAGGCTGAAGTGGCAATTCTTCCGCTCGCCCAGAAGCGGACATACACTGGCGTGCAGCCGGAGTTACAGAACCG
>DAOQBX010000074.1:0-7033 GCA_035340155.1 Anaerolineales bacterium
GGTATTGATCTGGTAGATAACTGCGTCTTTGCTCCACTCCGGATGGATGAGTTTGACTGCTGGCGCGAGTTGATGGGAGGTCTTCATGGTTTTACCTTTTTACTTAATGACAACTCCGCTTCGCGCCGGGATCGTGACCTGATTCTCCGCAATGACCGGATTCCCGAACAGGGCTTTGGCTTTCTTCCCAAGCGGCAGTTCGACGGTTCTCTCTGAATCCGCTGTGTTGAAGGCGGTGATGATGATCTCGCCTTCGTGTTCGCGTGCAAATGCCATTACGTGCCCTTCGGCATACAGGCGCTTGTAATTTCCGCGGCGCAAGGTCTCATGTTTTTTACGCAGCGCGGACAATGACCTCATATAAGCCAGCAGATCATGGTCCCATTTCGACTCGTCCCATGGGAAGGACTTGCGACATTCGGGGTCGTGTCTGCCATCTACGCCGACCTCGTTGCCGTAGTAGATACATGGCGCGCCGGGGTAGGTGAACAGGAAAAGGTAGGCCATCTTGAGCGCATCCTTATCCCCGTTGACGCAGGAAAGGTAGCGCGGCGTGTCGTGGCTGTCGAGCAGGTTCAGTTGGGAAAAAGTAATATCGCGTTTGTACAGGCCAAGGTTATGGTCGATGCGGTTGGCGAATTCATGCGCGTCGATGGTGTGACGGATGCCGTGATAATTTCCCTGTTGGTGCAGGACGTGCATATCCAGTTGTTTGGGGAAGAATGCCAGGCAGGGTTTGGTCACCTCATAGTTCATGACCGCATCGTACTGGTCGCCTTGCAGCCAGCGCTGCGCTTCATGCCAGATCTCGCCGACAATGTAGGCTTCCGGGTTGATCTTGCGCACCCGCTGACGGAACTCCTGCCAGAAGGAATCATCATCGATCTCGGTCGGAACATCCAGACGCCAGCCATCCACCCCGAGACGGATCCAATGTTCCGCAACGCCAAAGAGGAATTCACGCACGGCGGGTGTGTGGGTATTAAACTTGGGCAGCGCAGGCAAATTCCACCAGCCGCGATACCCAATGGCCGTCAGGCTGTCTTCGTGATGGTTCAGGCGCTCCTGTTCATGGTGTCCCGGATATACTCCCCAGGGGCGGCGACCCTGCAAACGCTCATGGTCGAAGAAGAACCAATCTTTGTACGGTGAACTCTCTCCGTTCTCCAATACATGATGGAACTGCCAGAAACCGCGTGAGGCGTGATTGAATACCCCATCCAGTACGATGCGAATATTCTTCTTATGGGCTTTGTCCAGCAGGAAATCAAAAGCCTTGTTCCCTCCGAGCAATTCGTCCACGGCATAGTAATCGAAGGTGTGATAGCGGTGATTGGATCCGGAGGCAAAGATCGGGTTCAAATAAAGAGCGTTGATGCCCAGGTCTTTTAAATAATCAAGTTTCTCGGCAACGCCGTACAGATCGCCGCCTTTGAAGCCGTGCGGGGTGGGCGGCGTATCCCAACTTTCAAAATGAAATGTGCCGGGGTGTTTTTCACTGCGAGCGAAGCGGTCTGGGAAGATCTGGTAAAAGACGGCGTCTTGTACCCAGGATGGGGTGGTGGTCATGGAGTAACCTCTGAGTGGGATTCAAGCAGGGCAGAATTCCTCTGCCCTGCAGGGTTGATTCTACCTGACTTCATTACGAAAACAAAAACGACAATGGAACATCCACGCGCGCCCGCCAGGCGGATTCGTTATGGTCTGCGCTCTCGAATTTGCGAGTGACCCAGTTTTGGTCTGCAAGGTACCCTCTGGCGCGAAGGTGCTCATCGAACTTTACCTGAAAAGGCTCATAAAAAGCATCCAATCCCAGTTTGCCAAAATCAAAATACAATTTATGGCTGCCTGGGTCTGGCAAAACCTTGGCCATCCCTTCCACCAGCGGCATCTCGCCAGCCGACCAATGGGTGGAAAGGCAGCCCGCGCCATGAAAGACATCGGGATACTGGCTGATGGCATTCAGTGAAGCCAGCCCACCCATGCTGGATCCCATTACGAAGGTATGAGACTGATCTGGCAGGGTGCTGTAATTGGAATCGATGAACGGCTTGATCTCTTTCACCAGGCATTTCAAATAGGCATCCGATATCGGCGGCCCACCTGCGCGGGCCAAAAACTTTTCCCGCAGCGGCTCAAAGGAAGGCGCTTCATACACTTTTTGCGGCATATATTCCTGCCAGCGGATCTCGCCGTGATTCCATACACCTACCACAATCACATCCCTGCCAAGCCGTTCCAGCGCCTGATCGATGCCCCAACTCACGCCGCCGATCGCCGAGATCGGCTCGACGATGTTTTGCCCGTCCTGCATGTAGAGCACGGAATATCTTTTCTGCCCGGAGTAGTCCTCAGGCAGCCAGACATCCACATTCCTTGCTTTCACGAATTGGGATGGGAACGATTCATGGCGTTGCAAGATCATTGGATGACAACCCCGCCAAAGGCTGGAAGAATGAAGCGCTTCTTTCCGCCCTCGATCTCGATTCGACACTCCGGGCTGGTGCTCATCTGAAGGTTGGACTCGGGTATATCCAATTCGATCTGTGAAGGGTGAGTGGAGATGTTCATCACGCATAGCAGGCTGGAGCCTTGGGACGTTCTGCGATAGGCAAGCACACGTTCATCAACAAAGACCGTTTTGCGCTCTCCCTCCGTCAGTGCGGACTCGCGTTTACGCAGCGCGATCAACGTACGGTAGAACTCCAACAGATCGTGGTCCTGGTCGTTGCCCCACAACATGGGCATGCGCCCTTCTTCATGGATGGCGCGACCGTTCTGCATCATATCGCGCGGCTGGGAAAGACCCACTTCGGTGCCATAGTAAATGACCGGCGCGCCTATCAGGGTGAACTGGCAGAGTGCGGCGAGTTTTAATTTACACGTATCGCCCCTCGCCACCCACAAGAAGCGGTTCATGTCATGGTTGTCGAGGAAGGATGGGCGTGAGAACGAAGCCGGGAAGAAGGCCTCGTGGCGGTTGAGGAAATCTGCCAGCAGGCGAGCGTTCCACTTCTCAAAGGCGAAGGTGTTGCGCAGACCTTCGAGCAGCATAAAATCGAGCGCGCCGTCCATGCCGCCCTCAAAGGTGACCTGCGAATCGGGCGGGTCCACCGCCTCGCCGAAGGTCCATGACTCAGGGTTGGCGCTGCGGGTGGCTTTGCGGAAGTCGGCGTAGAAATCGGGTGTGGGACCGATACAATAATCCACGCGAAAACCATCCACGCCAAGATCGAGCCAGTATTTGGCAGCGTCGGTTACATGCTGGCGGGCGGGCGCATATCGTAAGTTGATCTGAGGCAGGGTTTTGACACCGAAGAATGTTTTATATTTGTCAGGCCAGTGCTCAAAGGTATACCACTTTACGAAGGGGCTGTTCTTATCCGCGCAGGCTTCGAGAAAGTTCGGGTGCTGATTAGACCAGTGGTTTGGCACAAAGTCCAACAGAATGCGGATGCCGCGCTTGTGAGACTCAGCGATCAGTTCTTTGAAATCATCCAATGTGCCAAGACGTGGGTTGATCTCGCAAAAACTGGTGGCGTCGTAGCCGTGATAACTCGGGCTTGGGAAGATGGGCGTCAGCCACAGGCAATTGATGCCGAGACTGGAAAGATAATCCAGCTTCTCGATAATGCCGCGTAGTGTGCCGTTACATTTGAGCGAGGGCTTATCCTCAACGGTGGGGAAGCCTGCGGCGGAACTGAAGAAACGGTCTGCAAAGATCTGGTAGATGACGGCATCCTTCGTCCATGCAGGCGGCGGGTCGTTATCCACATAGTAGGCGTAGTAGGTACCGCCATCGGCCAGGGTCTCTTCTCCGTTGCCTCCCGCCGCCACACGATAGCGGACGATGATCCCGGCTTCCTGTGGAGGAATTTCGCCTTGAAAGGTTTTGATATAGCCCCACATGAAAGTTTCCCAGTGCGAGGAGATAAAGTTCAGTGATGTCGCATAGCCATTTGAGGCGATGCCGTTCGCTCCTTCGGGGTCGCTGCCATCGTTGGTCCAGTAGACCCAGGCTTGGGTGTGCGGGTGAGATGGTCCCAGCGTAAGAACGACCTGGGTGGGCTGACCCGGCTGCGGGTCGCGTGGGAAGCGGCGATGGGCGTGAGTCACCCCGCCCTGAGTGGCCCGCATGTGGTTGAGGCGCGATTCTTCCGTCGCTAAAGTTCCAAAGATAAAGTCTTCCATGAAGGGTTCCTGATCTATTGGGTGAGTTGGATCACAGTGATGCTGTAAGGCGGGATCCCGGCCAGCGGGGTGTAGGCATCGAAGCCGCCCTTGTCGTTGGCGGTGACGGGTGCGATGACCGTATCATCAAGCAGGGATGCGCCGCTGTATGAGCCAGAGAGCGGGCCGGAGGAAAATTCAATAGTGTAGTCGCTGATGGCTTTGTCATCGAGGTTGATGACGATCAGCATCGTCTCTTCATCGCGGCTGCGCAGATAGGTGAGTATCTTTTTCGTGGACGAGTCGCCGATGAATGTCTTACCGAATTGCAGAGCCGGGTGTGCGTTGCGGAATTGGATAAGCGTGCGGTAATGTTCGAGCAGGGAGTCCTGCCCTTCCTGCGCGGCGACATTGACGGTAGTGTAATCCAGGTTGACGGCTTCCCATGGCTTGGCGGTCGTGAAGCCCGCACCGTTACCATCCGTCCATTGCATGGGTGTGCGGATGAGTTCATCGGGCTTGGTGCCTGCCATGCCAATCTCTTCACCGTAGTAGATGAAAGGGATGCCCGGCGCAGTTAATAAGATGGAAGCGGCAACCCTGGCTTTTTGTTCCTTGTCAGTGCCAAAAGAGTTCATCACACGCGCCATATCGTGGTTAGTGAGGAAATTGGAGTTATCCTGCTGCGGAAAATCGCGGACGGTGGTTTGCAGCAGGAAGCGCACGGTGCTGTTGCTGCTCTCGTTGATGGATTTGAAGATCGCGCTGGAAAGGTCAAAGTTAAAGGCCGAGGTCATTTCGGTATCGGTATTGGTGTATTTCTTGACGTTGCCATTGTCGGTCCATACTTCGCCGACGGTGAAAGCCTGCGGGTTGATGCTTCGATAATAGGTGCCCCATTCCTCAAGATAGGCATGGTTCGAGTCTGCATCGGCCAGTTTTTTATCCTCGGAGAGGTAGCGTACTTCATCCATACGGAAGCCATCAATTCCTACATCCTGAAGCCAGAAAGATGCGATTTTTTTTGTCTCCTCACGCAAAGCCGGATTATCGTAGTTCAGATCAGGCATGCCGACCTGATTAATGGCGTAATAATATTTTCCATTTGTGGCTTTGTACCAGGCTTGCGCGCCCCAGGGTCCCCGTGTGCCGGGGTCGGAGTCTCTCCATTTGTACCATTCGGTGTATTCGCTGCCCACGGTGAGCGCCTGTTGAAACCACGGATGTTTGATCGAGGTATGATTGAACACGAGGTCAATAATGATCTTGATATCGCGCTTGTGGGCTTCTTCAAGCATATGTTTAAAATCATCCATCGTCCCGTATTGCGGGTTGACAGCGTAGTAGTCGGTCACATCGTAGCCGTGATAGGAGGGGGAGGGGTGGATGGGCATGAGCCATAACCCGCGCACACCGAGGTTTTGCAGGTAATCCAATTTGGCGGTGATGCCATTAAAGTCACCGATGCCGTCGCCATCACTATCGTTGAAGGAACGCACAAAGATCTCATAAAATACGGTTTGGTTCCACCATGGAATGTTGGAGACCGCCGGAGTTTCAGTGGGGATCGCGGTTGCGGTGGCAGGAGGGGTGGGGGCGGCGCAGCCGGAAAGGATGGCCACAAGGAGCAAAAAGAATATATGGAGTCTGGAGGGTTTCATGGGTCTCTTTCAGGAGAACGATTTTATAGAACAGGTTGTGGACTTGTTCTACGGCGCAAGGCTGGCCGACTCGCTGGAGTTGATAATATTCCCGCCAACTGGCAACCCGCTGGGGACTGAAGCTGGGATGGTATTGGAAAGATTCGTTGCGTTGGGCGAGGTCAGTGATTCGAGGAAAGCCAGCAGCAGGCGCATGTCTTCATTGGTCAGGGTCACGCCTTCGCTGGCGTTTTGCCGGGTATACCACTTTATTATGGCTGCAAGCGTTTCGGGCTGATCCTGACAGGTATCAGCCATCAGCGTGGTCAATTGGCTGATATCATAGTTTTGCAGGCTGGCAGCGGGGTTGAGGTGATGTTTTACAGTCGCTTCCAGTGTGGTGAACGCGCCATCGTGCATCCACGGGCCGGTGAGGGCCACGTTTCGCAGCGGCGGGGTACGGAAAGCGTAACGGTCGCAGTCGTTGCCGGTCTCACGTGCGCGGCCAAGGTCGAAAGGTTTCTCACGTCCCTTGCCGTCACCGATCTGGGGCACGGCAATATTGTGGAACTTCTGATCCGTCAGCAGGCCAGTGGAATGACAGGTGGAGCAGCCCGCTTCCCCGTAGAAAAGAAGCGCGCCTTGTTTTTCATCGCTGGTGAGCGCATTCCCATCGCCGCGCAGGTAGAGGTCATAGGGACTGTCTTCAAAAGTGAAGGCCGAGATCTCATAAGCGGCAATGGCGTTGGCAGCATATTGGAAGCCAAGTTCGTTTGTTGGCACAGCGGGGTAGGCGGCCTTGAACAGGGTCACGTACTCAGGAACTGCAAGCAGCCTTTTCATCAACGCATCCCAAATGGGGCGCGATTTGTAATCCACAAGGGCGGCGAGTTCGTTCGGTTGGCCGAAGATATCCAACTCGCCGCGAAAACCGCGCATTTCATCGCGCGAGGTGACAGGGAACATGGCTTGGGCTGCGAGCACACTATCGAGGCCGCTGGGGAGGCGGTCACTGGCCGGAGTGTGGAATCCGCTCACCGGGTCGGTCGAGACGCGCCCATCCCAGAACAACACGGACCATTCTTCATATCCAAGATTGAAAATGGGTGTGGCGTTGCGCGGTACGAGATCGCGCGCGGTCCCCATCTGACGGTTCTCACCCAACCCCAAACCGTTCGTGCCGATGGAGACGGATAGGTTATCGCCGGTGCCGAGATCGGGGT
>DAOQBX010000075.1:0-6971 GCA_035340155.1 Anaerolineales bacterium
AGAATATTTTTGCAGACCCTCAGTTTCAACTCAAGTTCCCTGCTTCCATTTTGTGGGCGGTGTTGACCATCATCGTTGCGATCCTGATCTTTGTTCCAACGGCATATTGGGTGCGTTTGAAGACCCCCAATTTCAGACCCGCGGTGGAACTGATCACCTTGCTGCCTTTTGTGATTCCCGCCATTGTGTACGTGTTCGGACTTGTGCGAACGTACAGCCAGCCGCCTTTATTGATCGTGGATAGTCCCGCGCTTTTGGTGGCCGGGTACACGGTTCTTTCGATGCCGTACATGTACCGCGCCATTGATACCGGCCTGCGTGCCATTGATGTACGCACCCTGACAGAAGCGGCTCAAAGCCTGGGAGCGGGCTGGGGGACCATCCTGTTCCGTGTCATCTTTCCGAACATCCGCCTCTCGATTTTGAGCGGCGCCTTCCTGAGCTTTGCCATCGTGATGGGGGAGTACACCCTAGCGCAGTATCTTGCCAAACCCGCCTTTGCCCCGTATATCGCTTTGTTGATCCAGAACAAGGCCTATGAACCGGCGGCAGCGACCATCATCAGCTTTGCCCTCATCTGGGCCTGCATGGGTATTCTCCAGGTGATCGGCGGCGGTGACCAGGCGCAGATCGCGGGCGGCCATTAATCCATCCAAGGAAAAACGAATATGACCCATCTCTCGCTAAAAAATATCTCCAAGGAATTTGCCGGGACCACCGTGGTCCAGGATTTCAATCTTGATGTGGAACAGGGAGAATTCATTTCCTTTCTTGGACCTTCCGGCTGCGGCAAGACCACGACCCTGCGCATGGTGGCAGGCTTTGAAATCCCCACATCCGGCACCATCACGATCAATGGCGCGGATATCACCAATAACCCGCCCAACCAGCGCAATGTAGGCATGATCTTCCAGGCGTATGCCCTGTTCCCCAACATGACCGTGGCGCAGAACATCGGGTTTGGCCTGCGCATCCGCAAGGAATCCGAAGCGGTCATCAAGGATCGTGTGGCGGAAATGCTCTCGATCATTCACCTTGAGAACAAGGCCAACAGCTATCCCTACCAGCTCTCTGGCGGGCAGCAACAACGCGTGGCGCTTGCGCGCGCATTGGCGAACCACCCCCAGGTGCTTTTGCTGGACGAACCGCTTTCGGCTTTGGACGCGAAGATCCGCGTGCAGTTGCGTTCCGAGATCCGCGCCATTCAGAAGCGCATGGGCATCACCGCCATCTTCGTCACCCATGACCAGGAGGAAGCGCTCTCCATCTCCGACCGCATCGTGGTGATGTACGAAGGCCGCATGGAACAGGTTGGGACGCCGTTCGAGATCTACAACTTCCCGCAGACCAACTTTGTGGCGAACTTTGTCGGTTCGCTCAACACGGCCAGCGCGGAAGTGTCAGACCCGGCCAACGGCCTGATCAGCATGGATGGTGTGCAACTCAAGACCGCCGAAGACCTGAGCGCGAGAAAGAAGGGCGATGCGGTCAAGGTCTCCATCCGCCCCGAGCGTTTTAGTTTTGCTGCAGACCGCCACAAGGATAACGTCATGGATTGCTCCATCGAGAACATTACCTTCCTCGGCTCGGTCGTCCGCATTCAGGTGAAGATCGGCAACACCAAGTTCAACATGGATACGTTCAACAATCCGTTCCTCGAACTTCCCAAGATCGGCTCCAAAGACCAGGTGACCTGTTCCAAGGAAGCCGTGCTGGTGCTGGCTGAGTAACAATGATTGGATTCAAAAACGGTTCGGCGGTCATTCCCTGACCCCGAACCGTTTTTATTTTTTGATGGAAACTCTCCCATGAACAAGGTCATTCTCATTCTTTCAGATGCGCTGCGATACGATGTCGCCAAAGCCAATATGGGCTTTCTCGGTCATCTCGTCGAAAGCGGACAGGCCAGCCTGTACCGGATCATCGGTGAACTGCCGAGCCTCTCGCGCCCGATGTATGAAACCATTCACACTGGCTTGTCGTCCAGTGAACATGGGGTTGTCGCCAATTCGATTGTGCGGCTTTCAGATAAGCCGAATATTTTCAGGTCGTTGAAAGAAGCGGGGAAGATCACAGCCGCTGCAGCGTACTACTGGTATTCCGAGTTGTACAACCGCGCGCCGTATGACCCGATCGCAGACAGGGAGACGGATAACTTGGCGCTGAACATCCAGCACGGGCGCTTCTATACCGAGGACGATTATCCGGATATTGAACTGTTTCGCAGTGCGGCGCATCTTGTGCGTAAATTTTCGCCAGATTATCTTTTGCTGCACCCGATGGGCATGGATTATCGCGGTGAGACCCATGGCGCGGATTCAAAACAGTATCGCAGCCATGCCGTCTATCAGGATGGAAAACTCGCGCCGCTCATCATGGAATGGCGCGAGCGCGGGTATACGGTCCTTGTCACGGGAGACCATGGTATCAATGCGGATGGTGATCATGGCGGCACCACTTCCGAGCAAAGGGATGTTCCCTTGTATGTGATCCCGCCCAATGGTCGAGGTCGAGGCGATACGGGTGAGATCGTCTCTCATTTACAGATCGCTCCCAGCGTCCTCTCGCGCTTGAACGTTCCCATTCCGGATACGATGAAGCGTGCGCCGTTATCCTTTGACTAAAGCGCGTACCAGTTCGCGGTTGAAATCCGGAATATCCGCAACCACCCGCCCCCAAACCTGGTTGCCCTCGCGGAAGGCGGGTTCATCGGCCCAGACCGCGCCCGCGTTGACGAGATCATCCTTGATGCCGGTGGAGCCGGTGACGCGCTGGCCTTTTTTGACGATACCTGCGGAAATGGCGATCGAACCGCCATGACAGATGATGCCAATGATCTTGTTGGCAGCATTCATTTCTTTGACGAGTTTTTTGACCGTGTCATACCTGCGGATTTTATCCGGCGCCCAGCCGCCAGGCAGGATGAGCGCGAAGAGGTTGTCGGCTTTCAGGTCTTCGATCTTTGCGTCGGGCGTGATGATCAGACCGTTCTTCCCGCGCACAGGTTTCAGATCCAGCCCGGCGCTGAGTACGGTAGCGCCTTCTTCCTGCAGCCGCATGAGCGGAACATAATATTCCAGGTCTTCCACCCCTTCGGCGATCAGAGTGGCTATGACTTTCGTTTTTAATTGCATCGTAATTCCTTCCATCATTATTCACCGATAATTTTTACCAATACGCGTTTTCTTCTCCTGCCGTCGAACTCACCATAGAAGATCTGTTCCCACGTCCCAAAATCCAGTTGACCGTTCGTGACCGCCACCACCACTTCGCGCCCCATCACCTGGCGTTTCATGTGCGCGTCGGCGTTGTCTTCACCAGTATCGTTGTGGCGATATTGGCTGACCGGTTCATGAGGGGCAAGGCGCTCCAGCCATTTCTCGTAATCATGGTGCAAGCCGCTCTCGTCATCGTTGATGAAGACCGAGGCTGTGATGTGCATGGCATTCACCAGACACAACCCTTCCTGGATCCCACTTTCCCGCAAGGCCTCCTCGACCTGATGGGTGATGTTGACAAAGCCCCTGCGGTTGGGGATGTTGAACCAAAGTTCCTTGCGATAGGATTTCATAGGTTCCCGCCTATTTTTGGGAACACCCTCCCGGTCTTTTGCATGTACTCCTGGTACGACGCGCCGAAGGTCTCGAGCATCATTTGCTCTTCGGCTTGCACGCGCAGGATGTAGAAGGGAATGAAGAGGATGAGGTTTGCAAAGCCTGCCAGCCAGTTCTGCAGGAGCAGCGGCTGGGCAATGACCCACAACCACTGTGAGGCATACATCGGATGGCGGATGAGTCCGTAGATGCCGCGCGTGATCAACTCATGCTTCTCGCGGATCTCCAACGAAGGCGACCAGTTCAAACCGAGGTCAGCGTGCGAACGCCAGAAGACGAAGATCGCCCCGGCCATCACCAGCACACCAGTCCAGCCCGCCCATGTGGGCAGACTGTAATTCGCAAAATCCAGCCAGGAGGTGGCGGAATACACAAGCGGGAAGATGAACATGCCGAGTAACAGCAAGACGAGCAGAGTTTTTTCCTGCCGGGTGACTTGTTGCCTGCTCATGGCTTCTGCCTTGCGCTTCTTGTTAATTGGCGCACGGATGACCATCTCCGCCACCATGGCGAGCCAGAAGACGATCTCAAAGAGATTCATGACTATTCTGTCTTCTCCTCCCCTACCGTGGCCTCGGTCACCAGGGCAGCGATGGCGCCGATGGCTGCCAGTTGCGGCGCGAGCAGCACGCCCACTACGCCAAAGGTGAAGGGGATTTCCATCATCACCTTGCCTTCCTTGTCCTTGATGATCACTTTGCGGATGTTCCCTTCATGGATCAACTCCTTGATCTTGGCGATCAGTTTCTCGCCATCCACGCGGAACTCTTCGGTGCGGGGTTCTTCAGGCATGTTTCCTCCAATTACCGGGTGCGGTAATACTCGTGCTGGCTTTCATCCAGCGCGGGCCATTCGTCACTTTGCTCGGCACGTTCGTCCCAATTTTCCTTGCCGCTCCACGCTTCGACCTGAATGGCATAGACCGACGTGGCTCGTAACTCCTTGTCTGTGATCTCGCGATATTCTCTGCCGGGGTTCAAGGTCGGGAAATATTTTCCGATCAGGCCATAAAGCAACGTCCGTGCTTCTGCGGGGTCGGTCACCACCCGTGCTGTGCCGAAGACCATCACACTGCGATACTGGAGTGAAAATTCCAGTGCGACATTGGATGGGAGCATGCGCCCCAGTTCGCTCGCTTCAAGGCTGACTTTTGGATTGGCCTCAATGTTCGAGCGGATCCTCCCGGCGATATTGGAGTGGAAGACGATCTGGTGATTGGCTTCGTCGAACCAAAAACTGGTGGGCGTCAGGAAGGGCTGTCCATCCACCGAGGTGGCAATGTGACCGACTTCCGCCGTCTTCAGGAATTCGTGGATCCATGCATCGTCTTTGGTGAGATGCGGTCGACGTTGAAAAGCGATTGGGGATTGTTGAGTGTAATCTCTGGGCACGTTTAGGTCCTATCTGTCATCCACCAGCAGGTGGATGTACCATCTCCATTGGGCGATATACCCAAGGATGAAACTCGCCATGACCACGATCCATGTCAGCCAGTTCACTTCACCAATGTAATTCATGAGGAAGTAAACCGCTGCGCCGGTGGTCAATGCACCGAGCATGGCCACCTCAATGGCGATCAGGTTGGCGATGCTGTTCGGCTTGTTGGTCGGTGGGATGTGCTTCGTCTTCCATTTGATGGCCGGTTCGATCTCCGGGTGGTGCTGGATATAAAACTCTTTGATCTGGTTCATCGCCTCGGCTGATTCGTGCCAGGCGGCGCGCAGGCGGGCCAATTGCGCGATGGTCAGTGCGCCCATGAAGGTCAGGATCAGGAATAGAACGAAAAAGGCGAAGGACATCATTTTTTGCGGCTGCTCGAATTGGGTGCTGAGGATGGCCGCTACAAAAGAACCGACCGAGACAAAATAAAAAGAGGTCACACGCGAACGATCCTCATTGGCCTGGAAGGCCGTCTGGGTGATGTACTCATATTCTTTTTGGAGCATATCATGAGGGGACAGTTCGGGTTTTCGGGCCATACATTTCTCCTTGAAAGGGATGTGCCCATTATCGCATAAGATTTAATTTCGTGGTGCAGACTCCAGCCCCTCCAGACGTTGCGGTAAAAAAACAGCCCTGAAATGTTTCAGGGTTGTTCCGATTGCGCGCATCAAAGATCACGCCGTGAATGCCCACTCTCCCTGACGCATGACTGGCTCGACCGAACCATCCTCGCGGATGCCGTCGATATCCATTTTGTCCGAGCCGACCATGAAGTCCACGTGGATAAGGCTGTCGTTGCCACCCGCTGCGATGAACTCTTCCTTGCTCATCTCTGAACCGCCGACCATGTTGTAGCGGTAGGCTGAACCCAACGCAAGGTGACAGGAGGCGTTCTCATCGAAGAGCGTGTTATAGAAGAGGTGATTCCTGCGGCTGATGGGGGAACTGTCTGGAACTAGGGCCACTTCCCCGAGGCGTGAAGCGCTCTCGTCCGTTTCCAACAATTTGCGGATGTGCTCCTCGCCCTGCCGTGCGGTCACTTTTGAAACGCGGCCATTTTCAAAGGTCAGGGTGAAAGAGTCGATCAATGTGCCCGAGAGGATGAGCGGACGGCTCGAGGTGACGTGCCCTTCCGCTTTTTCGCGATGCGGCAGGCAGAAGACCTCTTCGGTGGGCAGGTTGGGAATGAACTCGATGCCGCTCACGGTCGTGGAGGATGCGCCGATCCATTGATGGTTTTGCGGCAGGCCGAGTTTCAGGTCGGTGCCGGGCGCGCGGTAATGCAGGGAGGTGTACTTGCGCTCATTGAGATAATGGCACTGGCCGTGAAGTTTTTGAACGTGTTCGCGCCAGGCCGCCACCGGGTCAGCGAGGTTGGCGCGGCAGGCATCGAAGATGGCCTCCCATAATATTTCCTGTGCCTGTTCCACCGGCAGGTTGGAGAAAACTTTTTTCGCCCAGGCCGGTGTCGCCGTGGAGACCACGCACCAGGTCTGGGTGTTGTTGTCCATGTATTTAAAGGTGGGCTCGAACTTTTGCGAGAGCGCCTTGCGGTAGGTGCCGATCAGGTCGGGGCTGAGGCCTTCGAGCAGGTTCGGGTCGGAGGAGGCGAAACTCAGCAGGGCGTCGCCGCGCTCGCCGTATTCATGCTCACGGTCGATCAGCCATTTGGGGACTTCGGTAAGGTGCCCGGGGTTGGAATGTTCCAGCCGGATGCGCGTCAGCCTTTCATCGATCCAGCGCACATCCACATACGGCACGCCCAGTTGATAGGCTTTTTTCGCCACCAGCCGCACCAGGTCGGCATCTGGCAGCCCGGCCGAGATGTTGAGGCGCTGCTCCTTCTTCAGGTTGAGCCCGATGTTGACAATGATGTTGGCATATTTTTCAAGGGATGTTTGGAAGTCTGCGTTC
>DAOQBX010000076.1:0-6918 GCA_035340155.1 Anaerolineales bacterium
CGGCCGAGGCGATCGCCCTGCCGCCCTTGAAGATGGTCCTCGTCCATGCCCGTGACGAGCGTGACCTTGCATTAAGCGCTGCCATCAAGTCTGCCCAGCCGCAGGAGCGCATCAAACCTGTGGATTTGAAAAAGCTCATCGAACATTTGGAGCACCGATCTTAATGATGATGGTGAAGCCCGTTTCGGCTGTGGATGTGTTGCGCCGTTCGTTCGGCGCTGCTGTGCAGGAGCATGTCCCTCTTGCGCCGTTCACATCCGCTCGCATTGGCGGGCCTGCGGATATTTTGCTGACGGTCAAGTCGGCTGATGAACTTGCGTCCGCAATGCAGTTGATCTGGGAATATGAAATTCCCTTCTACATCCTTGGCGGCGGTTCGAACGTGCTGGTCAGCGACGAGGGTTTCCGTGGGGTGGTGGTGTTGAACCGGGCGAAGGAAGTCCGCTTTGAAGCGGGTGACCAGCCCACAGTCTGGTGTGAAGCGGGTGTGGTTATCAGCAACCTTGCCAACCGTTGCGCATCCAAAGGGCTTTCCGGTCTGGAATGGTCGGCGACAGTCCCCGGTACGGTGGGTGGGGCGGTGTATGGCAATGCGGGTGCATTTGACGGCGATATGACTCACAACCTCATTTGGGCCGACCTGTTGACGAAGAACGGGCGCGAAAAATTGTCGCTGGGACAAATGGGCTATGGCTATCGCACGAGTATTTTGAAGCGCGGCGAAGTTTATGGCATCGTATTAAGCGCATTGTTGAAGTTAAAAAATTCAACGAAAGAGGAAGTGTCTGTTAAAATTTCCCAATTCAGCGAACGCCGTAAAGCTACGCAGCCGCCCGGTGCGAGCATGGGTTCCATGTTCAAGAACCCTGCGGGCGATCATGCAGGCCGTTTGATCGAGGCTGCAGGTTTGAAAGGTACGCGGATTGGCAACGCTGAGATCAGCACGCTGCACGGAAATTTCTTCATCAACCACGGCGAGACCAGGGCAGAAGATGTCCATGCTTTGATTCGGCTGGTGCAGAAGGCCGTGTTGGAAAAATTTAACGTGAATTTGGAATTGGAAGTTGAACTTGTTGGAAATTGGAACGCATAGATGACGAAAAAACTTCGAGTGGCTGTTCTGTTTGGCGGACGTTCAGGCGAGCATGATGTTTCGCTGATGTCTGCGCGTTCCGTGCTATCGGTGCTGGATCCGGCTCGTTATGAAGTTTTTCAAGTGGGCATCACGCTGGACGGCAACTGGCTGACAGGACCGAACGCGCTGGAAGCCTTTGAAAAAGGAAATACGAAAGAATTAAGCCGTGTTGTCCCTCCCACTGATCCGGCTTCCTTGCGATCCCTGTTCGTGGTTCACGCCACACAGACGGGACAGAAGGTTGAGGCGCTGACCGCCATCGACATCTTCTTCCCCGTGCTGCATGGGCCGTTCGGCGAGGATGGCACCATTCAAGGCTTGTTCGAGATGGCTGATGTGGCCTATGTCGGTGCGGGCGTGGCGGGTTCCTCTGTTGGCATGGACAAAGGTATCTTCAAGGATGTGATGCGCGCGAATGGCATCCCGATCGTAGACTCCATCCTTGTGCTGCGCGGCGAGATCGAGAACGGGATGGATGCGGTCATTGCCAGGGCTGAAGCGTTGGGTGCGTATCCGCTTTTCACCAAGCCTGCCAACCTCGGCTCTTCAGTGGGCATCAGCAAATGTAATTCGCGCTCCGACCTGGCCGAAGGCTTGATGGATGCTGCGCGTTTTGACCGGCGCATCGTCATCGAGAACGGCGTGAAGAACGTGCGCGAGATCGAAGTCAGTGTTCTAGGCAGTGAGAACCCCACCGCCTCTGTCTGTGGGGAAGTGTTGCCAAGCCGCGAGTTCTATTCCTACGAATCGAAGTATATCGACGGTACCTCCGGGCTGCTCATCCCTGCGCCTCTGGCGGAAGGGGTGGCGGAAAAGATCCGTGATTATGCCATCCGCGCCTATCAGGCCATTGATTGCGCGGGCATGGCGCGCGCCGATTTCTTTGTCGATAAAGAAACGAACCAGATCTATCTGAACGAGTTGAACACCCTGCCCGGGTTTACCTCCATCAGCATGTATCCCAAACTTTGGCAGGCCAGCGGTTTAACGTATGCCCAATTGGTGGATCGCCTGATCGAATTCGCATTGGAGCGCAAAGCCCAGCGTGACCGTACCGAGCATCGGAGGCAGGCATGACGGATCGACGTGAACTTTCCCGCTCTGAGCAGGTCCGCAAGCGGCGCAATGATCGCACGGTTCAAGAGATGCACCAGACTCGTGAACAGGCGCTTAAGCCCGCCGTTCGTGTGACCTCACGTACAAAAAATACTCCGATCGTGATCGCGCCCAAACAGCGCGAACGCCGTCGCAACTTCAATGTGGCTTTGGGTTTGCCCGAGATCAATTTGCGCGTGGGCAATTTCTCCCTGCCCAAATTTGGAGCAAATTGGCGCACCGTAGCATTGGGTGTGGCGTTGACGTTGGGACTTGTCATTTATCTCGCATTGTCGCTGCCGTTCTTCCTTGTCCCTTCCGCCGTCTTTACCGGTAACAGCCGCTATTCACAGGAGGAACTCAACTCCGTTCTGGGTGTGACAGGCAGATCTATCTTCACCGTCCAACCGGATGAAGTGCGCCTGCGCCTGCTTACGAATTACCCCGAGTTGCTTTCGGCGGATGTGCATGTCTCTTTGCCGAATCAGGTTTCGGTCGAAGTGGTGGAGCGCCAGCCCGTCATCCTCTGGCTGCAGCAAGGCGGCTATACCTGGATCGACTCAATGGGTGTGGCTTTTCGTCCGAAAGGGGATATGGCCGGGATCGTTTCCGTAAACGGGTTGGATGTTCCGCCTGCAGGTGTTGCCAGCACGGGGGACCCGCTTAGCCCTCCGCCGTTTCTTGATACTGAACTGGTGGAGACGATTCTCGCCCTGGCTCCGGCAGTTCCCGCAGGTGTGACCATGGAATACAGCGCTGCCGATGGCCTCGGGTGGACAGACCCACGCGGGTGGCGAGTAGTCTTCGGTACCGGTGTACGCGACATGCCGTTGAAGATCCGTGTGTATCAGGCGCTGGTCGATTCGCTGGCGCAGCGCGGCATCACGCCTCAATTCATTAGTGTGGTTCACCCCGACGGTCCGTTCTATCGGATGGCCGGGAGCAGCAAGTCAACAGAAACAAACCCGTGAGATGGTTCAATGGACGAGATAGTAGTTGGAATTGATGTAGGTACAACCAAAGTCTGCACCCTGGTCGGTCGGGTGGAGGATGATCGCAGCATCCGCATCCTGGGTGTCGGCATCGAACCTTCGGAAGGGATCCGCAAGGGGAACGTCGTGGATCTGGTCGCGGCATCGCAGTCGATCAAGCGTTCCGTGGAGCAGGCTGAGAATACCTCCGGCCTGGAGATCACTACAGCTTTGGTCAGTTTGGCGGGTGCGCATGTTTCCTCGGTCAACAGTCGTGGTGCGGCCGGTGTGCCCGGCGGCATCATCGATGTTACCGATCTGGGTCGCGCACTTGATCAGGCGCAAGCGATCGCCATTCCGCATGATCGTGAGATCGTGCATATCATCCAGCGCGGCATCAACGTGGATGGGCAGGAAGGCATCAAGACCCCGGTTGGCATGCACGGCTACAAGGTCGAAGTGGAAACGCATATCATTACCGCTGCCAGCACCACGGTGGATAACCTCCGTCAGTGTGTCGGTGCAGCGGGAGTAGAGATCCAGCAGTTCGTTTTGAATCCGCTGGCCTCTGCCGAAGTGGTCTTGACCGAACAGGAACGTCAAATGGGTGTGGCAGTTTGCGACATCGGTGGCGGCACGACCGACTTGGCGATCTATGTTGACGGCGACGTGTGGCACACGATGGTGCTTGCGGTGGGTGGCAATCATGTCACCCAGGATATTGCGCATGGCCTGCGCCTCTCGCTTACTCAGGCCGAAGAGGTCAAGAAGCAGCAGGGACACGCAATTAAATCCGAGATCGGTCTCGAAGAATTCTTCCTGATCCGCCCCTTCGGCGAAGATCACGACGTCCGTATCAGCCGCAAGGACCTTGCGCATATCATCGAAGCGCGCATCGAGGAGACCTTTGGCTTGATCCTGCAAGAGATCAAACGTTCGGGGTATGACGGCCTGCTCCCCGCGGGTGTTGTGCTTACCGGCGGCACATCCGCCTTGCCTGGCATTCAAAAGGTTGCGAGCGGTGTGTTGGGTATGCCGGTGCGTGTGGCCCAGCCGCAGGATCTGAAAGGCCTGGTTGATAAACTGAGTTCACCGGCCTACTCCACCAGCATTGGTTTATTGAGTTGGGCAACATCCATGCATGACCATGAGATTGCGGTATCCAGCAGCAATCGCAAAGGCCGCAGATCGCGAGGTGAAAGTACCATGAATTTCGACGCCATCAAAAATTGGTTAAGTCGTTTATTGCCGTAGGAACTTGCAGAGTCCATTTTGACTCTGAGAAAAGATTCACAAGTTTAAAAATTAGTGACAAGATAACCCTGTTAAAAAATCGCATTCTCGTTTAAGATATGGCATATTCCTTGCCAGGAGGAACCAATGGACTCGACGAATAAAAGAAACGTTCAAAGTGAAGCCTTCGCCCGCATCAAAGTGATCGGCGTGGGCGGCGGCGGCCAGAACGCCGTAAACCGCATGATGGAGGAAGGCATCCAGGGTGTCGAATTTATTTCTGCCAACACCGACGCCCAGGCCCTGAATTTATCCCGTGCTCCCATCCGTGTGCGCCTAGGCGACAAGATCACGCGCGGCTTGGGCGCAGGTGGCGACCCGGAGATCGGGCGCAAAGCTGCAGAAGAGTCATCAGACGAACTGTATAACGTGCTTAAAGGCGCGGATATGGTTTTCGTCACTGCTGGCATGGGTGGCGGCACCGGAACAGGTGCGGCGCCTGTGGTGGCCCAGGTGGCCAAAGAATGCGGCGCGCTGACCATTGGCGTGGTGACCCGTCCCTTTACTTTTGAAGGCAACCGCCGTGCTCAGTCTGCTGAAGTGGGTGTCTCCAAGATGAAAGAGCATGCACACACTTTGATCTCTATCCCCAATGATCGGTTGCTTCAACTGGCGGATAAAAAATCATCCCTGCAAGATGCCTTCCGCATGGCGGATGAGGTCCTGCACCAGGGTATTCAAGGCATCTCTGAATTGATCACCATCCCCGGTTTGATCAACCTCGATTTTGCCGACGTCAAAGCCATCATGTCAGAAGGTGGTGCGGCGCTCATGGCTGTCGGTCGCGGCTCCGGTGACGACCGTGCCAAGAATGCTGCCGAACAAGCCATTTCCAGCCAGCTGCTCGATATCACCATCGACGGTGCGCGCGGCGTGCTGTTCAATGTGACCGGTGGTTCGAACATGACCCTCTTTGAAGTCAATCAGGCCGCAGCCATCATCCGTGAGACGGCTCACCCGGATGTCAACATGATCTTCGGTGCGGTTATCGATCCAGAAATGGGTGACGAGATCCGCGTGACAGTCATTGCCACTGGCTTTGAACGTGCAGGTGTTCAGCGCCGTGCTCTCGAACGCACCCCGCGTGCGAATGAGAAGCCGATTTCTGCGGCCAATACGCCTTTCTCCCGTCCGAGCGAATCTGTGACAGCAAATACAGAGACACGTTCATCCTCGGATGTGAAGTCAGCGCCCTCTCCCAGCATCAACGCAGATGATCTCGATGTCCCAACCTTTCTGAGAAACCGACGATAATCTGGTTCATCAACGGACCCCAAAGTATTTCCATGCTTTGGGGTCTTTTTATTTTGGTAAAATAGGTTTAATGAAAGCGAAACTTCCGCAACCCGAGCACTACTCCTATCTAAGACATCGCAGACAACTTGGCCGTCAGATCATCCTTCCGGTCGTATTGAGCGCGTTACTGCTCGCAGGTGTAACCGTGTTGGTCAGCGTGGCGACCTTCAAACAAGGCGGCGATGTGGGGCGTTGGGCGGCGGTTTCCACCATCTGGGTTATCATCCCCATCCTGCTGGGTGGGCTGATCGTTTTGGCAATTCTGGCCGGGTTGATCTACTTAATGGCGAAAGCCTTGGGCGCTCTGCCTTACTACACCGGCCTGGCCCAGGATTATGTCTTCAAAGTGCGCGGATATATCATCCGCGGGGCAGATGCGGCTGTCAAGCCCATCCTGGCCCTGAACGGGTGGCTGGAAAGCATCAAAGCATTCTTCGAAAGGATGACACCATGAACAAGACAAGAATTATTTTGGGTGGCGCCCTGATCGGGGCTGTCACAGGCCTGATCGCCGCTATGCTCCTTGCGCGGCGCGCTGAAAAGAATGAAAGCGAGACCGCCATTACGCCGGGAGAGGGGATGAAGTTGGGGGTCTTGGTTTTTGGCCTTTTGCGCGCCATTGCCTCCCTTGGCGATGACTGATCTCTAAATTTATCATCAGTAATTTCCAGGAGGCTGCTGTAAGTGCCTTGCTTTATCAAGGTGGGTGGCGGATGGTTCAGGAGTGTTAGATGCCGGATGAGACCTCTCATCGCAGAGATGATCAGTTTTTTGAGATTTTCAGAGAACATGCTGCGATCATGTTGCTGGTCGAACCTGATTCAGGGTGGATATTGGAAGCGAATCCGGCTGCCGAATTATTTTATGGATATTCCCGCGAACAATTCCAAAAATTAAATATAGCGGTCCTCCGTCAGGCTTCTGCTAAAGAAGTTTTCGGCGGCAGGCACCCCGATCTGTTTTTGCATAATACGGCAGATGGCAGGATCCGGATCGTTGAAGAACATGCCTCTCAGATCCGAATGGAGGAAAAGGATGCGGTCTTCCTCATCATCCAGGACCAGACCGAACAGATCCGGGTGGAGGAAGCCTTGCGCGAGTCTGAGGGCCGGTTTCATACCATGCTTG
>DAOQBX010000077.1:0-6864 GCA_035340155.1 Anaerolineales bacterium
TGTGCTTTCCCGCCGCAATCCGCTCATCATCTTCATGTCGATTGAGTTGATGCTGAATGCCGCCAACCTGGCCTTTGTGGCCTTCGCCAGTGTCTACCAGACCTTCAGCGGGCAGATCTTTGTCTTCTTCGTCATCGCTGTTGCCGCTGCAGAAGTGGCCGTGGGTCTTGCGCTGATCGTGGAAATCTTCAAATCCAAGAAGAACATCAATATCGATGAGATGAATTCTCTAAAAGGATAATTCGATATTCGATACTCGCAGATCGGGTATCGAATTATGGAGAATGTTATGCACTTAAGTGAAACAGTGAACACAGGCTATTATTTTCTCGCCCCGGGATTGGTGCTGGTGCCGATCGTCGGCCTGCTCATCAACGCCATATTCGGAAAATACTTTTCCGAAAAGGTGGTCGGCACGGTGGCGAGCCTGGCATCGGGTACGGCTTTCGTGATCTCGGTCCTGTTGGCGTATTCGGTCTCCCTGAATCATGGGGAAGTGATGCGCTGGCAGTTCCTCGAATGGATCCATGTCGGTAACCTCAGCCTCGACTGGACCTTCCGCATCGACTCGCTCTCGGCCACCATGATGCTGGTCGTCTCCGGTGTGGGGACGCTCATCCACATCTACGCCATCGGCTATATGCATGAAGATGTGCGCTTCAAGCACGAAGAGGGACGCTTCAACCGCTTCTTCCTCTACTTGAACCTGTTCATCGCTGCGATGATGATCCTTGTCTCGGGCGACTCCTACATGATGCTCTTCGTCGGCTGGGAAGGTGTGGGTTTATGCTCCTTCCTGCTGATCGGCTTCTGGTATGAGATGGACACGCTTGCCCGACCCTCGTGGGCGAACTCCAACGCCGCGAAGAAAGCCTTCATCACCAACCGCGTCGGCGACTTTGGTTTTCTCATGGCAGGCTTCCTGATGTTCTGGCATCTTGGATCCTTCCAGTTTGACGAGGTCTTCAAGGCCGCGCCCGCAGTTGCCGAAGCCCAGCCGTGGATCATCGTAGCCATCACGCTCTTCATGCTCGTGGGTGTGGCCGGTAAATCTGCCCAGATCCCGCTCTATATCTGGCTGCCAGACGCAATGGCAGGCCCAACCCCGGTCTCGGCTCTCATCCATGCCGCGACGATGGTGACCGCGGGTGTGTATCTCGTCACCCGTTCGGCTCCGCTTTATACGCTTGTCCCGCAGGCGCAGTACATCGTGGCAATGGTCGGCGCAGGGACGGCGCTCTTTGCCGCGACCATTGCTGTCGGTCAGTACGATATCAAAAAGGTTCTCGCGTACTCCACCATTTCCCAACTTGGCTTTATGGTTGCCGCGGTGGGCATGGGCGCGTATGTAGCGGGGATGTTCCACCTGATCACGCATGCTTTCTTCAAGGCCTTGCTCTTTCTCTCTGCTGGTTCGGTCATCCTTGGCCTCGAGCGAGGACATCACGCCCATGCGCATCATGCCGCTCATGACGATCATGGCAAAGGGAAGAAGAAGGATGGGAAGAAGGAAGAGCATGGACATGGTCACGATGATCACGGCGAGGTCTTCGACCCCGGCGACATGCGCAACATGGGCGGGCTCCGCAAGACCATGCCGGTGACCTTCTGGCTCTATATGATCGGTACGCTTGCGCTGGCGGGCATCTTCCCATTCGCTGGTTTCTGGTCGAAGGATGAAATCCTGCTCGACGCCAGCCTGCACTTCAAAAGCGTCTACGGTCAGTTGACGATCGCGGCCTTCTTCACTGCCTTCTACATGGGCAGGCAGATCTGGATGGTCTTCTTTGGCGAAGCCCGCAGCGATGCGGCGAAGCACGCCGAAGAAAGCCCCAAAGTGATGACCGTGCCCCTGATGGTGCTGGCAGTTTTGAGCGTGGCCGGAGGCGCATTGAACCTTCCGTTCGAAGGCTTCCACAATCTGACCCACTGGCTCAGTCACACGTTGGGCGAAGTCGAGGGACTGCCTTTGAATTTGGGTGTGGCCGGAATTTCGACCGCCCTGGCTTTGACAGCCATCTTTGTTTCCTGGCTGCTCTACGGACGCAACCCGCTCAAAGCCGGTCAGCTCGACCCGCTCAAGAAGCCGCTTGGTTTTATCTTTACCGGCATGGAGAACAAATGGTTCGTGGACGAAGGCTACGGCGTTCTCATTCTCATGCCGTTCAAGAAACTTTCGCAGTTCCTGGCGGATGTGATCGACTGGCGCTTCTGGCATGACTTTGTACATGAGACGGTCATTGCCGGGACGTATAACTGGTTGAGCGAGACCATCCTGAGTCAGTACGCCGACCAGAAGGGCATTGATACTTTCTTCAATAGTTGGGGTACCTTCACCCAATGGCTTTCCGGCCAGGTCCGCAAGATTCAGAACGGTTTTGTTCGCTCTTACGCGCTCTCGGTCTTATTGGGCGTGGTGCTTATCCTGGGTTACCTCATCTTAAAGTAACTCGTACCTTGTAACTTGCATCTCTCTTTCGAGGATAGAACATGGAATTTCTTTCGCAACCTCTTTCAATCCTGACCTTCCTTCCGCTGGTGGGCGTGGTCGTGATCCTGTTCCTGAACGCGGAGCAGAAGGCCGCCATCCGCTGGACTGCCCTAATCACATCCCTGGTGACGTTTGGCGCTTCTCTGTGGGTGTACTCGTTGTTCACCGCATCGAACCCGGACCTCCAACTGGAAGCCAAATACCCATGGATCCAGGTCGCCGGTTGGAACATCTACTACTACCTCGCAGTGGACGGCCTGAGCATCCTGCTGGTGCTGCTCACCGGATTCCTGACTCCCATCTCCATCCTTTCCACCTGGAAGGCTGTGGATGAGCGCGTCAAGGATTTCATGATCTTCTTCCTGCTGTTGGAAGTGGGCATGATGGGTGTGTTCCTTGCGCAGGACCTATTCCTGTTCTACATCTTCTGGGAATTCACCCTCGTGCCGATGTACTTCCTGATCGGTATCTGGGGCGGACCGCGCCGCGTCTACGCGGCTGTGAAGTTCTTCCTTTACACCATGGCGGGTTCCATCCTGATGCTGCTGGCGATCCTCTTCCTTGGCATCAAGGCGAACACCTTCAACGTGCCCGACCTGCTGGTGCGCCTGCCGGATATTTACGCCACTGGCACCATTTCCGCTGCGACTCAGATGCTGCTCTTTGTGGCCTTCACCGCCGCCTTTGCCATCAAGGTTCCGATGTGGCCCCTCCATTCGTGGCTGCCCGATGCCCACGTGGAAGCGCCCACCGCCGGTTCTGTCATCCTTGCGGGCGTGCTGCTGAAGATGGGTACCTACGGCTTCCTGCGCTTCAACATTCAGCTCTTCCCGGATGCTACCGTTCAGGCGGCCCCGGTGATCGCGCTTCTTGCCACCATCGGCATCATCTACGGCGCTGCCGTCTCCTATGCCCAGGCGGATGTTAAGAAACTGGTCGCGTATTCCTCGGTGAGCCACCTTGGTTTTGTCATGCTCGGTCTCTTCGCCCTTAATGCCGAAGGCGTCTCTGGAGCGATCTTGCAGATGGTCAACCACGGTCTCAGTACCGGCGCGTTGTTCCTTCTCATCGGTATGATCTACGAACAGACCCACACCCGCGAGATCAAGGTCTATGGCGGTTTGTGGAAGATCACTCCAGTGTTCGGCACCCTTATGCTGATCGCCTCGCTCTCGTCGATGGGCTTGCCCGGCCTCAATGGCTTTGTGGGTGAGTTCACCATCCTGCTCGGCGCGTTTGGTTCCAAGGCCATCGGTTCCCCGTGGTACGCAGGGCTGTCCGCTCTCGGTGTCATTATGGCTGCGGTCTACATCCTTTACATGTTCCAGAAGGTATTCCTCGGTCCTGCCGGTGAGATCACTCACCACCACGAACTCAAAGACCTCAACTGGCGTGAGATCGTGACCGTTCTGCCGTTGGTCATCTTCATGTTCTGGATCGGCCTGTACCCCAAGCCCTTCTTCGACATCCTCGCCCCTGCGGTTGAGAAACTTCTCTCTGCCCTGCCGTTGTAATCAAAAATTACCAGATACTGTTTAATGTCAACTGATGACTGATAACCGGTAACTGGTGAGTGGAGCGTTCATGACGCAACCTACATCTACTGACTTTTACGTTCTTTTGCCTTATCTCATCCTCACCGTATGGGCATGTCTGCTTTTGCTTGCCGACCTCTTCATCCCGAAGAACAGCAAAGGCCTGACGGCGCTCCTTGCGGCCATCGGTCTCGCGGCTGCCCTGGGATTTTCCATCACGCAAGTGGGTGTTCAAAAGACTGCCTTTAATGGCATGGTTTCTTTGGACGGTTTCTCCACCTTTGCCAATATTCTCCTGCTCGCAAGTGGACTATTCGGCGTTGCCCTTGCCTACGGCTACGCCAAACGCATGGGCATCGAACGCGGCGAATACTACACCCTGCTGCTCTTCAGCGTTACTGGCATGATGCTCATGGCCCAGGCCGCCGACCTTATCATCGTCTTCCTCGCGTTGGAATTGCTCTCCATTCCGCTTTATGTGCTTTCCGCTATTTCCCGCAAACTGGACTCAGAGGAGTCCGGCGTCAAATACTTTTTGCTGGGTGCCTTTGCCAGCGGATTTGTCGTCTACGGAACTGCATTGATCTTCGGCGCGACTGGCTCGACCCACCTGATGAGCATCTATGCCCAGGCCGCTTCCGGCGCGACCTCCGGCCTGCTCCTGACCATCGGGGCTGCGCTGCTGCTGGTGGGCTTTGGCTTCAAAGTGGCCGCCGCTCCCTTCCATATGTGGACCCCTGACGTTTATCAGGGTGCACCGACAGCGGTCACTGCTTTCATGGCTGCTGGAGCCAAGATCGCAGGGTTCGTGGCGCTGTTCCGTGTGTTTGCCACCGCCTTCCCCGCCATCTCCGCCGACATGACCGGTATCCTCTGGGCCATCTCCGCCCTGACCATGATCCTTGGGAACGTGGTTGCCATCTCGCAGACGAATATCAAGCGCATGCTGGCTTACTCTGCCATTGCGCATGCGGGCTACATCCTCATGGCTTTTGTCCCTTACGGGAATGAAGCCGTCATGCCAACCGCTGTTGCCGCAGGGTTGTTCTATCTCGTGGCTTATGCGGTCAGCAATTTCGGTTCGTGGGGTGTGGTTATCGCGTTGGAAAAAGCCGAGGGCAAGGGGCTCGAACTCAGCGATTACGCAGGCTTGGCGAAGAAGCACCCTGCTCTCGCCGCAGCCATGACCGTCTTCATGCTCTCGCTGATCGGTTTCCCCCCCACGCTGGGTATGGTCGGCAAGTTCTACCTCTTCCGTTCCGCCATCGCGGGCGGATTCCCCGGCCTGGCCCTCATCGGTTTGGTGACTTCGCTGATCTCCGCATATTACTACCTGCGCGTGGTAGTCAACATGTACATGAAGGAAGGCGACCCGACCGTCGAACGTGAACCCTGGCTGGGCTTCACCACCGCTCTCACCGCGATCGTGACCGTGGTTGCCAGCTTTGTGCCGCAGTTCCTCTTTCTACTGGCGAGCACAGCAGTCCTTCGATAACCTGTGTTCTGAACAAAAAGCGATGGCTAAACGCCATCGCTTTTTGTTACATGCCGCCAATTACAGATGTGGGATGTTTCGTGAAATATTTATTCTTGATAAATCGGAAGATCAAGACCAATGGGACAGCCACCATCAATGTCAGGATGAACGAAGCGCCCAATGAATACAGGAAATATTTTGGGAAAAACTTCAGCGCGCCATAGCCCAGGTCGTTGGCTTGGAAATCATTTCCCTGTGCGTCCTCGCAATACGCGTTCAAAACTCTTTCGCCAGGTCGGGTGTATGTGGTTTCCTCCCAACTGGTGATGAGCGTGGTTCCGGGCGGGCAGGCAATCTCCTGCAGGTTGTTCCGGTCGATCAACGGAACGGCCACCGTGGCGATACATGCCAAAGGGATGGCAACCAGGACGACTACCAAAAGGAAAAGCAGAAAACCGCTACAACCAAGAAAGGGTTTCATATTTGCCTCATTCCATAAAAGGATGGTTATGATTATAGACTTCCCATCTGTCATGGATATGGGATATTGGTCATGCAAAAGTGGATATGAAATATCGAGGTCATTACGAGGGGAAGGGTAAACTTCCCTCCGGCCTTCGCATATCCCTGCTCATCCCTGATTATTGACAGCATGCCCCTTTGCGGTATAATACCGCCCGCACGATCTGTGGCTCCGTAGCTCAATGGCAGAGCAGTTGACTCTTAATCAATTGGTTGAGGGTTCAAATCCCCCCGGAGTCACCATGAACATCCCCTCATGGGATGTTCATTTTTTTAATTTCTGATGATTGGGGTGCCCTGAATATGATATGATTTCGCGGGTCGTTTTGGGATTTGCACCTGTTATCTCCCCGACCTACTGGAGCCTTAAGAAAGAATGAAACAAAAATTTCTGCCTGTTATTACGATCGCATTCCTACTCCTATTGTCCGCCTGCGGATCACCGGCTGCTCCCACCGCGAGCCCGGAAGACCTTGCAAATACAGCTGTTGCCCAGGCTTGGATTTCCATCACGCAGACCCATTCGGTAATGCCGACTTTCACGCCTGTTCCGCCCACCACTGAGCCGATTCAGATCGTTACAACCGCCCCGACACTTCAATTGCTGTCAACGCTTCCACCTGCCACGGTGGCAGTGGCCGCCACCCCGACAGCTCAGTGTGACCAGATCCCGGTGGAGAAACCCAAAGGAGCGCTGGTCACGGTCGAGTTTACGAATGAAGCGCTGGGTGGCGCCAATTTCGCCTTCGGGATGATGTCTCCCAACGCGCAGGGCGAATGTTTCACCTATTCATTCTCCATTGGCAGGGGAAACGCAGTCTCGCAAAAGGTTCTGGCTG
>DAOQBX010000078.1:0-6849 GCA_035340155.1 Anaerolineales bacterium
CCGCTTCCTCCGACCCGGCAGTGAATGAGGCGTACGACGGCTGCGGCGTCACCTATGACCTTTACCTCAACGCCTTTGGCCGCGACTCGATCGACAACCACGGCCTGCCGCTTGATTCGACCGTCCATTATCAAAAAGGCTACGACAACGCTTTTTGGGATGGGCAGCAGATGGTCTATGGCGATGGCGATGAAGACCTGCCTGCAAGCGAGCGATTGTTCAACCGCTTCACCAAGTCGTTGGATGTGATCGGCCATGAACTGACTCACGGCGTAACCCAGTATGAAGCCAACCTGAAATACTCCAGCCAGCCCGGCGCGTTGAACGAATCCATGTCGGATGTTTTCGGTTCACTGGTCAAACAATACCAGAACAAGCATTCGGCGGCGCAAGCCGATTGGATCATTGGGGAGGGATTATTCACCTCGAATGTCAACGGCGTGGGCATCCGCTCGATGAAAGCGCCCGGAACGGCCTACAACGACCCGGTGCTTGGCAAAGACCCGCAGCCCGGGCACATGAATGACTACGTCAATACCATTGAGGACAACGGCGGCGTGCATATCAATTCGGGCATTCCAAACCATGCCTTCTATGTCATCGCCATCGAACTGGGCGGATTTGCCTGGGAGAAGGCGGGCGTCATCTGGTACAAGACCCTGACCGAAAAACTCAAGGCGGATTCCTCCTTCATCGACGCTGCCAACCTGACCTTCCAGGCCGCCACTGAATTGTATGGTTCCGGCAGCCTTGAAGAACAAGCCGTTCAAAAAGGCTGGGCTGAGGTCGGCATCACGATCGGCGGGCCGCCACCCACCAACACGGGCTGTTTCAACTCCGTCATGCGCGCCATCGGACTCCGCTGAGATGCTGATCCACTTTGAACGCACCGGCGGATTCATGGGCCGCAAGGTCAGCCTCTCCCTGAATCTGAACGAACTGCCGGAGGAACAAGCGTCCACCTTGCGAACCCTTGTGGAGGAAGCGAATTTTCTTTCCATAGACGATACCCGTCCAACCGCCGACCCGGCACGAGACCAGTTCACGTACACGGTCACCATCGAAACAGACAAGATCCATCACACCATCCACACCACCGACACGTCCATGCCCGCCTCTCTCAGGCCGCTGATCGAAAACCTCTCCGGCCTGGCACGCACCGGAGGCAGATAAAAAAACAACAGGCTCATCCACATGGATGAGCCTGTTGTTTTTACAACGTTCTCACATACCTAAATTGCTTATACCCTGGCGGGTCTGTGTTGAGGACAGAGTCAACCGTCACATGCAGCAATGCCGGTTTACCAGAATCAACTGCCCGTTGGAGAGCGGCGGGTAGTTCCCCCACCGAGTCCACTTTTTCGCCGTAGCATCCCATCCCTTGCGCGATCAAATCGTAGCGCATCTCTCCAGAAAGATTCACGCCTTGTTGCTGCTCGGCAGGCACGCCGCCAAAATTATGCGCGCTGCGTTCCATGCCCCAGCCATCATCCACCGCAACAAGGACAATGATCTGCGCGTTCTCGCGTAACGCCGTTTCCATTTCCATGATGTTGAAGCCGACCGCGCCATCCCCAGTGATGCAATACACCACGCGCTCAGGTGCAGCAAGTTTTGCACCAATCGCAAACGGCACACCCGTTCCGAGATAGCCCATCTTCACCGAATACAGAAAACTGCGCGGCTCAAAAATCTGGTTGAATGCCACACCCCACAACGTAGTGTTGCCGCCGTCCAGCACCGTTACCGCGTTGCGTGGAAAAAAAGCGCGCGCGTTGAAAACCATTTGCCCGGGGTTGAGTCCATGTGCTGGCTCCGCCATCAAAAATTGAAATCCCTGCATTTGCGTTTGCTGGGTCAACTCGCGGTAACGCGGCAGGTCTTCCATTTCGGTGCGCGCTTGTCTCTTTTCTTTTACTTTGGATAAGATCGCCTTAAGCGCAGTTTTCGCATCTGCGAGGATGCCCACATCTACAGGCCGATTCAACCCGATGGAATTCGCATCAACATCGATTTGAATTGTCTTCTGCTCCGAAGGCTTCCCCCACGCTGGATGAGAACCCCAACCGTCATACTCCCCGAGGCGCGAGCCAACCACCAGAATCACATCTGCTTCGTTCTTCGCAAGTGATGAGGCTTGCATATCGAACACGAAGAAATAGCGCGGATGATCTTCTGGCACTGCGCCGCGTGCTCCCATGCTCGTGCTCATACCTGCCGCAAGATAATCACTCAGTTCCATAAATTCCTTGGAAGCATCCGCCCACAATACGCCCTTGCCCGCATGTAAAAATGGGCGCTTCGCATTTGCAAGCAATTCCGCTGCCTCTTCGATCCATGCGGGGTCGCCTGCGCCCATGCTCGTCATGCGATATTGTGAAGATGAATAAACAGGGACTTTCTCATCGTCAATTTTCATGCCAAGCATTTCATCGGGAATGGCAATGAACACGGGACCGGGGCGTCCGGTCAATGCTGCGCGGAAAGCGGCTCGCATCATCTCAGGCAGCCGCTCCGGCTGACGGACAAGCCCGCTATATTTCGTGATCGGCTTTGCCATATCCACAAGGTTAGTGGCCTGCCATGCACCGCCCCGCTCCGGGTCGGTGGTGAGGCGGCGGCGTGTGCAGGCAATCGCAATGATGGGATGTCCCTCGGCATGTGCGCTGGATAACCCCGCCAGCATATTCGCGCCACCCGGCCCCGGGCTTGCGATGACCACACTGGGCTTGCCGTTCGTGCGTGAATATCCCTCCGCCAAATGGACAGCGCCTTCTTCATGCCGACAGTTGATATGACGGATGCCGTACTTCGGCGCATGCACCGTGAACGGGATATGTGCCCCGTCAATGATGCCGAACATCATTTCAATACCTTCGGCTTGCAAACACCTTGCCAGCAATTCACCAACAGTTATTTCAGTCATGAGTTTCCTCCAAAAGATTTTATCCAGCCCGGTGGTCGAGTAGGCAGCGTTCGTCCGCCATACCGAGACCACCTGCAATTGAAAATATTTCTGTCATAGATGGCCTCGGTACGCCACTCGAAGAACACTCGGGGCTACTCGACCACCAGAATTTATTTCAGCATTCCCTGTTCTCTCAACCAAACTTCCGTTCTTCTCATTCCTTCTTCCAGATCCACCTGCGGATACCAGCCAAGTACATGGTGCGCCTTTTCATTCGAAACGGCATTTTTCTTCGAGAGCATTTCCATGGCACCGCGTCCCAACTCCGTGGGCTGGCCAAGCAACTTGAAGATCATCCGCCCTGTTTCTGCAATTGCGACCGCTGTAGAGGTGTTCATCGTGCGCGGACTGCCCTTGCCCAGCATGCGGTAATAATATCCAAAGAAAGTCTCGCAGTTCGTGGCGACCTCTCCACCGAGGATAAAAATCTGCCCAATGGATTCGTCTTTTTCTGCTGCAAGGATAATTCCATTTACAAGATCATCAATATATATGGCACGGAAGATCCCCTTGCCGTGTGCCGGAAGCAGGAACAATCCTTTCTTGATCATCTGCACGGGAATCAACGTCCACGGGCGGGAGCCGGGACCATAAATATCCGCTGGGCGAACGATGGTGCAGCGAATCTCTCCCGCAGCATGCGCAGACAGCACAACATGTTCACCGGCGATCTTCGTATCCACGTACGGATTCCCCGTTGGCATCACAGCGGCTGATTCATCGGCCGCATGTTCAACTTCATTGAAACGCATGGCTGCCAGCGAAGAGACATGCACGAACCGCTTCACGCCCGCCTTAAGCGCCGCATCCAACACACGACGCGTGCCGAGCACATTGACTCGCCATGCTTCTTCACGGGAGACGTTGTTCGAAACAATGGCGGCCGTATGAATAACCAGGTCGCAGCCTGATACTGCCTCCAGCCATTCTTCCGGACGCGAAACATCGCCGGCAACAACATTCAAACCAGCATCGCCACGAACATCAAGTCCGCAAGTTTGCGCGCCCAATTCCCGATAGTGAGCCGATAATGCCCATCCCACAAATCCCAGCGCACCTGTGATAAAGACTTTACGATAACGTGTCCCGTTCATTTTCCAAGTCTCTCTTTGCGGATGCGTTCAAAGCGCTCCATGCCCCGCCGCTTCATGGGCTCGTACAGCCAGAACATGATCGCAGGCTGGATGTGATTCAACTTCGTCAGCCAGCCGCGCCAGCGTGGAAGGTTGATCTCAAGCGGCTTGTCGCGCATGGCTTTCCAAAAGGCTTGCTCCAGATCATGCACAGTGAGTGTGACGCCGGTATAAGTCAACGCAACTTCTTCTTTTGCCGTCTCAAGATGGTGCTGCATGATCGGTGTATCCACGAGGTCGGGAGCGATCACAGTGACGAAAAGGCCCTTCGTCCGCCACTCGATTGCGGCGGCGACGGAAGCGTTTCTCAATCCGGCCTTCGCGGCAGAATACAATCCATTTCCCGGTGTGGGTGAAAGCCCGGCCAGCGACCCAACGTTGATGATATGCCCGCTCCCCTGCTTTTGCATTGCCTCGCCTACAAGCCGCATCCCGATCAATGGGCCCTTCAGGTTCACATCCAACACAAGGTCAATATTCTCAATTGGCTGAGAAAGAAAAAAGGATTGGCGACTGACACCGGCAATATTGAAGAGATAATCAATACGCCCGAATCGCTGCAGTGTATCCCCCACGACACGCTGCCATTGTTCCACAGAGCGAATGTCCAATGCATGCAAACGGACAGATTCGCTCTGCGTAAAACGATCACGTAGGGCATTTTCATTGACATCGGCAAGCACCAGGCGATACTCGCTATTGCGCTGTGATAGCACATTCGCCCAATGCCTGCCGATACCGCTTGCTGCGCCAGTGATGATGACTGTCTTTGCGGTCATTCTTAATTTTGGGTTGGTTCGCCACCCGTTGCATGGAGCGCCATCTGGCGCGCTTTCTTCTCATTGACCGATGCCATCATCAGCCAGCCAATAATGAGGAAGACGGCTATGGAGAGCAGCGCCACACGATGCCCGGATTTTTCCGCCAGTTCAAGCGCCTGCCCCTGCGACTGATACCAGAGCGTCAACTCGGCCGCCAGCCAGCCAAAGACCGCCGGACCGATGAACGACGATGTGCGCCCGGTCAGCGCAAAGAAGCCGAAGAATTCGCCGCTTTTTCCGGGCGGGCTAAAGGTGGCCACCATCGCGCGGCTGACGGATTGCACGCCCGCCATGGCTACGCCAACGAATGCGCCAATGATAAAAAAGTGGGTCTGGTTCTGCGCAAAATACATAGCAGCGATACAGGCCACCATCAATAAAATAGAGATCGTCAGAGCAGGCTTGCCGCCCAAACGATCCTGTAAATTTCCGAACAATAATGCGCCAATGACATTGGTCGCCTGTACAACAATGAAGAAGATGATCAGGCCGGTCTGCTGCAAACCAAATAAGACCGCGCCAAGAATGGCCGCAAAATCCAGAGCGATGATCACACCTTCGTTGTAAACAAGATAGGCGAACATGAACTTCAGGAACTCGCTGAATCCGCGCGCGGCTTTGATGGTCTGGCTTAATTGTTTGATAGCCACGCTGAAATAGTTTTCACCCGCGGGCAGTTTTTGCGGCTGGGCGCGTTCTCTTAACCTGCTAAAGATGGGGATGGAAGCGATGGCAAAAAAGACCGCGGTGACTATAAGCGTACTGCGCACAACCAACAAGTTGCTTTTGGTCATTAGAATTGGCGGCAGGATGAGAAGCAGGATGGCGATACCTCCTGCAGAACCGATCGCCCAACCGGTTCCGGCGATACGCCCCATCTCAGCCGGTGCAGCGATCTCTGGCAACAATGCATCGTAGAAGATCTGGGCGGCGCGGTAGCCTATCTCTGCCAGCAGGAAGAAACCGATCGCCATGGCAATGGTCCCTTTTCCGGTGAAAAAAAGCAGCCCTGTGAACAAGACAGATAAAGCAGTGAAGAAGAACAAAAATCGCTTTTTCGCGCCAGAGTAATCGGCGATCGCCCCCATGATAGGCGCGGCAATGGCAACCAGGATCATTGCCACTGAAATGGTCAGCCCCCACAAACGGGATCCTTCCGCTCCACCCACCACCTGGTTCTTGAAGTAAGCCGAGTATACGGCCAGCAGAACCACCGATGCATAAGCAGAATTTCCAAAGTCGTACAAATACCAAGCCACACGCTCACGGCGTGTGGATACAGCGTCTTGCGGTCTGTCGTTTGCCATCTTCCCTTCCTCCTCGAATGAAATTTGGTCGCACCAGCAAGCCCTGATAGCCCGCCGGCAAAGACGTGCGCAAAATATTTATTTGTCTCGAACGGAACGGCGCAAGTATATCATGCCGGAAAATCATTGAAACTATACAGGCCGCATCTCAAAGGTTCAAGAAAATTGGGTTGTAAAAAATCCCGTCTAAATATAGTTTGCAATATAGTAGGGTATACACCATGTATCTTTAATATTTTTAATTACAGATCAAACCAAGAGATGTAGAATATAGTTAATATCTCTTATCGCACCCATCCTTGCCAAAATATTTTCTTTATTGGTTTCATTACCAAACCCAAAAGGAGGCAAAATCCCCATGAAAAAATTACACCACCTGCCTGGAATCTTCCTTGTCGTCACTATTTTACTATTGCTGAATATTAGTAAAGTCCATGCCGCTCCGCTGAATGGAGTTCCCGTCACGGTTATCCAGCCTGACGGTGCACAAGTCCACATATTTGTCAGTGGAGATGAGTACTATAACTGGCTGCATGACACGGCAGGCTACACGATCATCCAAGACCCAGTCAGTGGTTTTTACGTATATGCAGACCTAATAAACAACACCTTAATACCCA
>DAOQBX010000079.1:0-6780 GCA_035340155.1 Anaerolineales bacterium
CAACGGCAGGTCGCGCCACGATTTGACCCACTTGGAATACATGTGACCGATGATGGTCTCCGAAGTGGGGCGCACGGCGAGCTTCTCTTCGAGTTCCGCGCCGCCGCCGTGGGTGACGACTGCCAACTCCGGCGCAAAGCCTTCCACATGTTCCTTCTCTTTTTCAAAGAACGACATTGGGATGAGGGTGGGAAACGCCGCATTGACGTGCCCGGTCTTTTTGAATTCCGCGTCGAGCCAGGAGGTGATGTTTTCCCAAAGTGCCCAACCATATGGCTTGACCACCATGCATCCGCGCACGGGGGCGTAATCTGCCATGTCGGCGCGCACAACCAATTGGTTGTACCATTCGGAAAAGTCTTCTGCTCGGGTGGGTAATTTATCTTCTGCCATTTTGTCCTCGTTTTGTTGTAGGGGCGAGGTTTCCTCGCCCTTGTAGTTTTTGTTATTGTGCTGTATTTATCCTAAATAATTTACTGCAGTTTTCACATCGCCCGTAAAGTATAACAAGTCTCTATTCGTTGCGGACATGTAATTCTCAAAATCCTTGAAGAACTGATCGAACGTGGACTGCCAACCCTGCCCGACCAGTATCAACGGTCTTCGGGGCAGCGACTCGATGATCATCAAATTCCACATCAGTGTGATCTCAGTGAGGGTGCCGGGACCACCGGGCAAGGCGATGGCTGCGTCACAGCCTTCGATCAATGCCATCAAGCGCTCGGAAAGCGTTTTCTTCTTTCGCTCCTCTTTAACAAAGGCATTCACCCGTGAACCGCGCCAGTCTTCAATGGCACTGCATGTTACACCGATGACATGTCCGCCTGCTTCATGCGCCCCGCGTGAGACGGCTTCCATCGTGCCGTAGTAGCCGCCGGTGAGCACAGCATGTCCGCGCTGGGCAAGGAGGGCGCCAAGCAATTGCGCTTCTTCGTAAGCAGGAGAACCTTGTTTCGGTTGCGCGCCGCCAAATACAGTTATGTTCATCAAAGCCTCGTCTGACGTCGAACGTCCTGCGTCAAAAATCATACGACGTTTGACCGTTGACATTCGACTTGTTTATTGATCCCAAGTTCTCGTCTGGTTCTTCTTGATCTTCTTTAAAACTGCGTCTTGCAAGTCGATGCCGGAAACCGAAGCCAGTTGTAAAAGATACAACAGCACATCTGCAAGTTCACTACCCAACTCGTCACGGTCTTTGATCTCATCTGTAAATTGAAAATGTTCCAAGACCTCTGCGGCTTCTATGGAAAGTGATACCGCCAAATTACGCGGAGTCTGCGGGCGTTTGCTATCAGCCTCGTACCAGCCTTTCGACTTCACTAGCGCGTGCATTTGTTCTGTCAGTTCTTTGATCGTCAAATCGCTCATGCTCACCATCCAATAAAAAACGGCTCACCAAGTCTGGGAGCCGTTTGGGCGCACTTAAGCGAACCTAGCCAGACCTGGAGGATGTGCAACTTCGAGGGGACGGGTTTGGGCGCTTCGCGGTCAACATGCTCTGATTATAAGGGTAAAATTAGATTTATGCAAAAGGATGACATACTGCGCCTCATGCGGGACCCAAACCTGATTCCGCTTGAGAAGCAGACCCTTCTCTCGAACATCGCAGATCAGGCATCTGCCCTGAATATGCCGTGTTACCTGGTGGGCGGCTGTGTCCGTGACCTGTGGTTACGGAGGCCGGTCAATGATCTCGATGTGATCGTCGAAGGAGATGCCATTCAACTTGGAAAAAGCCTGGTCGAAGTGTATGGCGGGAAGTTGACCCCGCACTTCAAATTCAATACAGCCATCTGGCACCTGCCAGCCTCGACCGAGTTCGTGGATCTCATCACTGCCCGCAAGGAGACGTACGAAAAGCCGGGTGCTTTGCCAACGGTGGCTTCGTCTAAGATCGAGGACGATCTACGTCGCCGTGACTTTACCATCAATGCCATGGCGCTGCGGTTGGATGGGGAAGGTGTGGGCGAAATCCTCGACCCATTGAAAGGGCAGGCAGATCTCGGGCGGGGAGTGATCCGAGTTCTTCATCCCAACTCCTTTATGGATGATCCGACTCGTATCTTCCGTGCCATTCGCTATGAAGGCCGATATGGATTTTTGATGGACTCCGGTACTGCCGCCTTGGTCAACCCGGATTCGTTAAAGACCTTGCACTCCTTGAGTGGCGAGAGAATTCGCCATGAGTTGGATCTGATTTTGGATGAGGAGCAGGCGGCAGTTATGATGCTGCGTATAGCCGATTTGGGGTTGTTGCCTGCCATCCATCCAGTTCTCCCGGAGTTTGACCCGAATCTCTCCGACTATTTGGAGATGGAGACCCATCTGGATGTCCCTGGGGATCGACGCACAATGGGGTACATGCTTTGGTTCATAAACCTTGGCGAGGCGGATGTTTTATTGCTTGCCAACCGCCTGGATTTTACGAACGAGTTGACATTGGCGGTTTGGGCAGCGGCTCAATTAAAGCGCGGGTTGCCGCATTTGATCGGCTCCACCCCAAGCATATGGACCTACGCCGTGGAGAAATTACCGCTCATATCCATTTACGCGGTGTATCTGGTCTCACGCGAAAAGGCATTGTTGGATTACATTTCCTTTTGGCGGCACGTCAGACCCCACACCACTGGCAACGACCTGAAGACCATGGGGCTTCCGCCGGGGCCGCGCTATGGCGAGATTTTGGAAAGGCTGCGTGCCGCCTGGCTTGACGGGGTGTTATCAACCAAAAGCGAAGAGGAAGAGTTACTGAACCAATTACTTGCCGAGCCCGATTGAGTTTTATTGGAAGGATGCAAAGATGTCTGATGCCGAAACTCTTAGAACCAAGGTCAGTGTAAAGGGTGATTTCAGTGGAAACCTGGTTGCGGGGAATTACAACCTGGTTGTGAACAATCCGAACGGGGGAGTAGTGAATGTCGTTCAGCCTTCCATGAAGGCCGAGTTTAGCCCAAGGTCCGGGCCGATCAATTTGCGTCCGCGAAGTTTTCGTGGCTTGTTGGACCGTAAGAATGAAATCGAATTGGCAAAGGCAGCCATTCTTGCGAGTACACCCGTTACCCTGTTCGGTGAAAGCGGGATTGGCAAGACATCCCTGTTACGGAATATTGCGTTCCTTCCAGAGGCCGGGCAATTTCAAGATGGCATTGCATATGTACCGGCTCGCGAAGTGGCTTGCGATGATTTGCTGCAAAAGATTTTTGATGTGTTCTTTACCAGTGCAGTCGAACAGAAAGCGACGGATGCGGAAATTCGAAATGGTTTGAAGGATATTCGCGCGCTGGTGATCCTGGATGATCTGACCGTCTCTCGCGAGGATGTAACGGTACTGTTGGATGCCATGCCGCAGAGCCTGGTTGTACTGGCTTCGGAGGAACGCGCATTGTGGGGTGAGGGTCAACCGATTGGGCTTGACGGCTTGCCTGAAGAAGAATCCTTGCAACTCTTTCAGCGTGAATTAGGCCGAACTCTTGCTGATGACGAAAGAACAACCGCTCTGCAGATTTGTCGGATACTTCTGTTTCATCCGCTTCGCATCCTGCAATCCGCTTCTTTGATGAGGGAAGACGGGGTGACTATCCAGCAGCTTTTTCAAAACCTGACAGCGACCCAGACCCAGTCTCCTGCTGTAGAGGCGGCTCTTAAGACTTCCAGTGAAACGCAAAAGAAGGTGCTCAGCGTGTTGGCTGTGGCTGGAGGATTCGCTCTGACCCGCGAACCCATCAAAGCATTGGCGGCTTCCCCTGCATTGGAGAGCGAGATCAAGGCGCTCATTCAGCGTGGGTTGGTCCTCGAGCAGGGAACTGGCTTGAGCCTGAGCGGTGATGCGGTCTCCGCGTTGACGAAGATCTGGGATCTCTCCGGCTGGGAGGATGCGCTCATCAACCATTTCACCGGTTGGTTGAAGACTGCCCCGCAGGATATGCTGGTGGATCAACTGGAGGACGTCCTTTACCATCTGCTCAAGCGCACCGGTGAGAAAAAACAATGGCCGCAGTTGGTCACGTTGGGAAACGCATTGGAACGCTTGTCGATCCTGCGCAAGAAGTGGCAGCGTTGGCTCCAGATCCTGGAGTTGCTGCGTAAAGCGGCGCAGGCTTTGGCCGACAAAAAACTCGAGGGCTGGGTTCTCCATCAACTTGGTACCCGTTCAATGTGTTTGGGCGCAAAGGTGGAAGCGCAGGGTTTCTTTGAGCAGGCTGTAAATATCCGCCATACGATCGGAGACAAGGCCGGGCTGCAAGTCACTCAAAACAACCTCAACCTATTGAAGGGCCTGCCTGTCTCCACAAGATCCGGCGGACGCTCACAGCCGCCTGGAAATCGAAACATGATCCGATGGGTGATCGCTGGCGGTGTGGGTGGTGGTGCCATAATTCTTGCGGGAGCGATCACGCTGTTGGCGCTGACCTTCCAGCCTCCCAACGCGGAGGAACCGACCCAAACCCCGCCTCCGTCACAGACGGCGACCTTTACAAGTCTTCCTCCCACGTCGACCAGAACCGCAACAACGGTTTTTACCTCGACGCCGACCAGGGTTCCAACCAGGACCTCAACCCCCACGATCACGCTCACTCCGGCTCCGGTGGTGTTATATGATTTTGTCGGGAGAGCGAACGAGGCTCAATGGGAAAATGCCAGGAATTTATTTACATTAGATGAGCAGGTTGAACCGCTGACCTTTTCTGAAGAACTTCAATCCATTTCCCCGGAAGCCTATGTCACCGATTTCAATACCGGCTATGTGGGTTGGGAGCGGGAGCCGAACCTTGAGGACGGTTCTGAGGAAAGGCTGGTCTTGTTGAGTTATCCGGCTGGCGAGAGCAGTCGCGTATCCGGTTATTACGACTTAAGCGACATCACGCTTCAATCTGGCGATGAACTTGTCCTTCGAATTGGGCACCGCTTTCCTGACGGAGAATTCCCGTTCGATGAAGACGGTCTGACCTTTCAGGTCATCTTCTATATTCCAGATGAGGATTTCAATTACCTGCTTGTGGATGAGCGCGATTTTTACGATGGCAAAGTCCTGGATCTGACCATTCCCATCACAGATAAGTTGGCAGGGTTCAGGGGCTGGTTTGTTCTACAGGTGCTCTCAGGCTCGGACCAGTTCTATGATTGGGCGGCCTGGATGGATGCAGCCCTCGTTGGAGTTCCGCGCTAAACTCCTGACTTGGATTAGAATGGGGCTTATTGGAAGAAACCCGACCCTGTCACATCCTGTGGCAGGGTTCAATTTAGCGGTGGTCATCGGAAGAAAATACTCATGCACGAATGAGCCTTGCTGCTCTACATGAACAACGTTGAAAAGAGGAGAACATCGAAGATGCGTAAACTGCTTGTTTATCTGCTGGTTGCTTATGCTCTGATCACAGGGGTGGTTCAATATTGGATGAACGTGGCGGGAAACATCCCTGCCTACATTATCCCCCTGACCACCCTGCTGGGCTTTTCGATCGCTCTACTGCATGCCAGGGAACGAATGGATTGGTCTCGCACCTTATGGCTGCTGGCCTCCGCCTTTGTTGTCAGCCTCACGTTCGAGAGCGTAGGGGTGCTGACGGGGCTGGTCTATGGACCCTATCATTACACTCCCAAGTTAGGATTTCTCTTTCTTGGCCTGGTACCTCTTATCATTCCAGTGGCATGGTTCATGATGATGTATCCATCCTTTGTGATCGCAGATTGGATCATCCCGGCAAAAGCAGCAGGTCGTTCCGCGCTGGTGGCTGCCATTGGCGCGGTCATTATGACAGCCTGGGATGTGGTCATGGACCCGGTCATGGTGTCAGGTGGGCATTGGGTTTGGGATGTGAACGGGCCTTATTTTGGCATTCCATTGCAAAACTTCTCCGGTTGGTGGTTGACCACCTTTGTCACCTTTGCGGTATTCCTGTGGCTCGGGAAACCCGCCCTGCCGCAACACTCCGACCCCGGCTTTGACCGGCTAGCCATTTATCTATTTGTGATCACGGCGCTGGGGAGCATCTCTGGCGCGTTATTGGGCGGGTTGGGCGGCGCGGGGCTGGCCGGGATTTTTGCCATCTTCCCGTGGATGATCTTCGGCTGGCTGCGAATGCAGGGCAAATAGGCAAACGCTTCTTATGGACCTGCAGCCTTACTTGGAATTTGCGACTTCACTTGCCTACCAAGCCGGCAGGATCACGTTGAGATATTTCAACACCGGGGTCAAGCCGGATCGAAAAGCGAACAACGACCCGGTCACGATCGCAGACCGGGAGGCGGAAGCCTTCGTCCGTGCCGAAGTGGAGAGACATTACCCCGGCCATGCCATTGTGGGGGAGGAGTATGGCGAACGTGAAGGGAACGGTCATCCCTTCCGCTGGATCGTGGATCCCATCGATGGGACCATCTCTTTTGTGCATGGCGTGCCGCTCTACGGCGTGCTGATTGGCCTGGAGATCGAAGGGGTGGTCAGGGTGGGGGTGGCGTATTTCCCGCCATTAGACGAGATGCTGACCGCTGCTGATGGTTTGGGTTGCTGGTGGAATGGCCGCCGCGCGCGCGTCTCGTCTGTGGATAAACTTTCTGAAGCCTGTGTGGTGTCTTCCGATTTTCAACATCTGGCCGCAAAAATGCCGGATGTGGTTCAGCGCTTCGAGCGGAAGAAGGCCTTAATGCGTACCTGGGGTGATGCGTATGGTTATCTGCTGGTGGCCACCGGCCGCGCGGAGGTTGCGCTTGACCCGCGATTGGATGTGTATGATTGTGGTCCCTATCCGGTCATTATGAAGGAAGCGGGCGGGTTCTTCG
>DAOQBX010000080.1:0-6770 GCA_035340155.1 Anaerolineales bacterium
CATCATGAAGACTACGAAACAATCTGCCACCGGCCCGCTGGTGACCCAGGACTTGCGCCCGTTCAATACATAGAAGTCGCCATCGCGTGTAGCGCGGCTTTTCATGGTTCCCGCATCTGAGCCGCTCTGGGGTTCAGTGAGCGAATACGCGCCGATTGCCTGTCCTGAAGCGATGGGGGTGATGAATTTTTTCTTCTGTTCTTCCGTCCCGAATTTCAGAATGCCATGACAATAAAGGGAATTATTGACCGACATGACCACGCCGTGCGCGGCATCCACTTTGCAGATCTCTTCAAGCGCCAGCACATAAGAAAGTGAATCCATGCCTGCGCCGCCGTACTGCTCCGGGACTTCGATACCCATAAAACCCAACGCGCCCATCTTTTTGATGGTCGCATGCGGAAACTCTCCACTTTCGTCGAACTCGGCTGCAATGGGAGCGATCTCTTTTTGGGCAAAATCGCGGGCAGCATCCCGCAGCATTTTATGTTCTTCGGTCAGGGGCAGGATCGGGGTTTGGGTCATGAACACTCCTCCAGGAGATTTTCCTGAATTATACCCAGCGTGGTTATAAATTGCAGTCTTAAAAAGGATACAAAAAAGGAATCGGGGTGGCAAGGAGACTCCCATGTATTATTCGGAAATAGGTATTTGACGCTCGGTCTTGATAAAATATAATAACGCTCTGGAACCCCGTATCTAATCCTTATGACGGGGTTTGTATAACGGCTCTTTGGAAGGAGGCTGCCCGTTCAATTTTTTGAGTTCCCCTGTATTGTCGGCCAACTTGAAAATAAAAAAATAAAACAAAGGAGAGAGAAACATGAAGAAGTTCTTCAATAACTTGCTGGTTGTGCTCGTCTTATCCAGCTTTATCCTGGCCGCCTGCGGAGGCGGTGCGGTCACAGAGGCTCCCGCTGCTGAGTCAACAGAAGCCCCTGCTGCGGAAGCCCCTGCCGCGGCCAGCACAGACCCGGAGGGCGAAGTCGCCATTGTCGCCTGGCCGGGCTACATCGAACGCGGTGCGAACGACCCCAACTACGACTGGGTCACTGCCTTCGAAACCGAGACCGGCTGCAAAGTCACCGTGAAAGATGCGGCCACCTCTGACGAAATGGTTTCATTGATGTCCACCGGTGAATATGATCTCGTCACCGCATCCGGCGATTCCAGCTTACGCATGGTTTATGGCGGCGTGGTTCAAGAGATCGATACAACCCGTATCCCCTCCTACAGCACTGTGGACGAACGCTTGCAGAGTGCCCCGTGGCACACAGTGGATGGCAAGCACTACGGCGTGCCTTACCAGTGGGGCCCGAATGTGTTGATGTACAACACCGAAGCCTTTGGTGATCAGGCTCCCACTTCCTGGAATGTTGTGTTCGAAGAGCAATCCCTGCCTGACGGCCAGTCCAACAAGGACCGCGTTCAGGCTTACTCCGGCCCGATCTACATTGCGGACGCCGCACTCTATCTCAAGGCTCACAATCCCGAACTTGGTATTGAAGATCCCTACGAACTGAACGAAGCTCAGTTCACTGCCGCACTTGACCTGCTCCGCGCCCAGCGCGAGATCACACCCAAGTATTGGGGCGATTATCTCGTCCAGATCGAAGACTTCAAGACCGAAGGTTTTGTGGCTTCCTCCTCCTGGCCGCTTCAGGTGAACCTGCTCCAGGCTGATGGCGCCCCGATCGCCAGTGTTGTTCCTGAAGAAGGCGCAACCGGCTGGGCCGACACCACCATGATGGCCGCCAATGCCCCGCACCCCAACTGCGCCTACCTTTGGCTTGAGCACTCCATTGACCCCAAAGTTCAGGGCGATGTGGCTTCCTGGTTTGGCTCCGCTCCGTCCGTTCCCGCAGCTTGTGATGGTGCCAGTGACCTGCTCGGCACCGAAGGCTGCGCCGCCAACGGCTTCGACACCTTCGACCAGATCTACTTCTGGAAGACGCCCATTGCCGACTGTGGCAACGGCAACACCGACTGCATCACCTACGATCGCTGGACCGAAGAGTTCACCGCCATTGTAGGCCAGTAAATTTCTGAGTATTATTTTAGGGACATTGCACTTGCCATGTCCCTAATCCATTTTTTTGAGGGCACCGAATGAGCGATACAGCAATCTTGTTTAAGAATGTGAGCCGTCACTTTGGCGAGGTCAGGGCGGTGGACAATGTGGAACTTGAGATCAATGACGGGGAATTTTTCTCCATGCTTGGTCCTTCGGGTTCGGGCAAGACCACCTGCCTGCGGATGATCGCAGGCTTCGACAGGCCGACTTCCGGTCAGATCATCCTTTATGGTCAGGATGTCTCCAACCTGCCGCCGTACGAACGCCCGGTCAACACGGTCTTTCAAGATTATGCCCTCTTTCCACACATGACCATCGAAGAAAATATCGGCTATGGGTTGATGATCAAGGGTATTGCGAAAGATGAGCGTGCCCAGCGCGTGGAGGAAATGTTGAAGTTGGTGCGCCTTCCCGGGTATGGACAACGCAAACCATCGCAACTCTCCGGTGGACAACGCCAGCGCGTCGCTCTGGCCCGGGCATTGATCAATCATCCCAAAGTTTTGCTTCTCGATGAGCCCCTCGGTGCATTGGACCTGAAATTGCGTCAGCAGATGCAGGTTGAATTGAAGAACATTCAGCGTGAGGTTGGCATCACCTTTATCTTTGTCACTCATGACCAGGAAGAAGCCCTCACCATGAGTGACCGCATTGCCGTCTTCAACGAAGGCAAGATCGAACAGGTCGGTTCTCCGGCCGATGTGTACGAACATCCCTCCACGCCTTTTGTGGCAGGGTTTGTGGGTACCTCCAACCTGGTCTCCGGAGAGGTTGCACAGCGCATCACAGGCTCTTCGAAGCGCTTCTCTGTTCGTCCCGAGAAGATCCATCTCGCCAAGTCGAACGAGCAGGCTGCCTCAGATATGTTCGTTGCAAATGGTTCTGTAAGAGATGTCGTCTACCTTGGCTTATATACCCGCTACCTGGTCGAATTGGAAGGCGGCGGTGATCTGGTGGTGGTCGAACAAAACCTGAAGACCACCTCCATGGATGTGACTGGGGTTAAAGGCCAAAAAGTTCAGTTGTTTTGGAAGAAGGACCACGTCAGTTACGTGGGAGGCTAGGATGCTGAACCGGGTCTCTACATTTTTTTACAAGCGCCCCAAACTTGTTTTGGCGCTATTTTTGGCGCCGCCGCTGCTTTGGTTTTTGGTGGTATATATCGGCGCGCTCATTACGCTGCTCATCAACAGTTTCTTTTATCTGGATGGGTTCACCGGGCAGGTCGTGCGTGAGTTCACACTTCAGACGTACGCCAAACTGCTCATCCCAACCAACCTTCAGATCTTTGCGCGAACCACAGTAATGGCCATTCTTGTGACCATTGCCTCTGTGATCCTCGCGTTTCCCCTTGCGTATTACATCGCCCGTTTCGCCTCGCCGCGCATGAAGACCTGGCTTTACGTGGCGGTGACCCTGCCCTTGTGGACGAGTTATGTGGTGCGCGTCTACTCTTGGAAGTTGATCCTCGCACAGGAAGGCATCATCTCGTGGTTTGCACGGCTGATCCACCTTGATGGTCTGCTCAACTGGTATTTGAGCCACGACCTGGTTGGCGGCCCTTCGTTGGCTGTTTCGCCCACTGGAATATTTATCGTCTTTGTTTATATCTGGCTGCCATACATGGTAATTCCCATTCAGACGGCTTTGGAGCGCGTCCCAAAATCTTTGATCGAAGCATCCGGCGATCTGGGGGCGACTCCCGCGCAAACTTTCCGTACTGTTCTACTACCGCTTTCTTTTCCCGGTGTTGTAGCAGGTTCTATTTTTACATTCTCGCTTACCCTGGGCGACTTCATCGTTCCGCAATTGTTCGGGACTTCCAGTTTTTACATTGGCAAGGCCGTGCTGACATACCAGGGCACATCCGGTAATATTCCATTGGCCGCTGCATTTACCATGGGGCCGATCGTCATTATGATCGTTTATCTTTTGATCGCGCGTAAATTGGGAGCATTCGATGCGCTCTAATGAGGTCTTCAAAAAACTAAGCAAAAACAATCCGACGGGCGGTGAACGCGCTTCCTGGATGTTGAAATTTGGTGCATTGGGTGCTTTGCTCTTCCTTCATATTCCGATGTGGCTGATCATGTTGTATGCTTTTACTACAGAGGAATCTGCGTACACCTTTCCGCCTCCCGGCCTGACCTTGAAATGGATTCCCCAGGCCCTCAGTAACACAGCCATGCAGGATGCTCTCTGGCTGACATTGCGTGTGGCAGTGCTGGCTACATTGGCAGCGTTGGTACTTGGTACATTGGCGGCTGCGGCTGTCTATCGCTTCGACTTTTTTGGCAAGAATGCCATTTCCTTTATGCTGGTGCTGCCGCTAGCCCTGCCGGGTATCATCACCGGTATCGCCATGCGCTCGGCAATCAGCTTGCTGAAGATTCCCTTCAGTTTCTGGACCATTATTATCGGCCACGCCACGTTCTGTGTGGTGGTGGTTTACAACAACGTCATTGCTCGTTTTCGCCGTTCCAGCAATTCGATGATCGAAGCGTCGATGGACCTGGGTGCCAACTCATTCCAGACCTTCTGGCATGTGGTTCTGCCCAATATCGGAACTGCGCTTCTCGCAGGCGCGATCCTGGCTTTCTCATTGTCTTTTGATGAGGTCATTGTCACCACCTTTACAGCGGGAAACCAACAGACGCTTCCGATCTGGATCTTTTCGCAAATGCTCAAGCCGCGCAACCGCCCGATCACCAATGTGACCGCCATGTTGGTGATGCTGGTCACTGCCATTCCCATTCTGATCGCCCAGCGTATTACAGCCGAAGGCGCGGATTCGGAAGGCTCTTCCAAATAACCCAACCCCCGTAGATCGATATTGAAACCTGCGGGGATTTTTTTATGAGGCTCCATGTCGCAATCGTATTTGAACCAGAAGTGTGAAGCGCGCGAACATCCGACCGGCGGCTGCGCCGTGTATGCCATCCTTCCGATATATAAAGGAGAGGTGGTGTCGCTTTGGGGCGGGCTTATTGTACAGAAAAGTGAACTGGATCCTGCGATGCCGCGCTTTACACAGCGCGTGCTGCAGATCGACGAGGATTTGTACATCTTAACGGCGGAAAGACCGGAACCGAATGATTGTTTCAATCACTCATGTGAACCCAGCCTGGGCTTCTCCGGTCAGATCGCGCTGGTAGCCATGCGTGACATTGCCGCCGGGGAAGAACTGACCTTTGATTACGCCATGTCAGATGGCGGACCGTATGACGAATTCGATTGCGCCTGCGGGTCGCCTTTCTGCCGGGGCCGCGTCACGGGGAACGACTGGAAACTTCCGGAATTGTGGGCGCGGTACGAAGGATATTTCTCCAACTACCTTGCGCGACGTATCGAGAAGATCAAGACCAATAGTTGATGAAATATTTACTTGGCGAAAAACTGGGTTTTGACTGGAAGATTTTGGCGGTCACCGTCGCCAGCACGTTAATGCTGATCCTGGACCGCTACCACCAATGGACGGCGCAAAAATACCTGGACCGTTTCATCCTGTACTTGTTTGTGCCGTTGTTGGTCATCCTGGTGTTCTTTCGCGAAGACCCGCGTGGTTATGGTTTTTCCCTTGGCGATTGGCGACTGGGTGTGACGCTTACCTTTATCGGGATACTGATCGCCGCGCCGATCATTTATTATTTTGGGCGGGGCGACGAGGCGGTGCGGGCGTACTATGAGCGCTTCCTGCCTGGTCTGCCCTGGTCCACATTCCTGGATCTATTTGGCTGGGAATTTTTCTTTCGCGGCTGGATCCTGTTCGCTTATGCCCGTAAGTTTGGCGCGGAAGCCTTGTGGTTGCAGGCGGTTCCATTTGCCATTGCCCACATTGGCAAGCCAGAGGTGGAGACCCTTTCCACGATCTTTGGCGGTTTTATCTTTGGTTGGGTCGCATGGCGGACGAAATCTTTCATCTATCCATTTCTATTGCATTGGTTCATCGGGACCTTTGTGATTCTGGTCGCTGCGGGAGTGGTGTAACATGCCTGACTATGAGATCCGCCCGGCGCGCGAAGCGGAAGCCGCTCAAATTAAGGATTTGATTCACATGGTAGGGATTAACCCCACAGGTTTGGATTGGAAGCGTTTTCTAGTGGCGGTATACGGCCCGGGAGAAGTGATCGGCTGCGGTCAGGTTAAACCTCACGGAGAAGACATCCTCGAAATGGCCTCGATCGCAGTGCATCCCGACCATCGCGGAAAAGGGATCGCGCGGGCGATCATTGAGCGCCTGCTGGCTGAGTCGCCCCGGCCTTTGTATCTGATGTGCATCGAACATAACGGCCCGATGTATGAGAAGTTCGGTTTCACGGCGGTGGAAGGCGCCGCCATGCCGAAATATTTCCAGCGCATCAAGAAGTTATTCTCCGTTGCAAAAGCAATGCGTCGCGCGGAGGAAGACTTGCTGGTCATGAAGTTGGAGTAGAATCGCGTTATGAAAAATGTCCTGTATGTGCTGATCGGTGTGATGGCGGGTTTTGCATTGGCTGGGGCGTTGCTGTATGTTTCGCGCGCGCCCGCTGGTGAACCCATCGTATTGCAACCTGCTCCAACGAAGACCCCCATTGCGGTACACGTGATCGGGGCGGTGCCGCGCCCGGGTCTGTACGAATTTGCAGAAGGTGCCCGCATTCAAGATGCCATCGATGCGGCGGGCGGGCTGCTTGCCAGCGCGGACATTGCTTCGACC
>DAOQBX010000081.1:0-6673 GCA_035340155.1 Anaerolineales bacterium
ATGCTGGGCATTTTTCGGCAAGCCGGCGGGCGAGTTCACCTGGAGAGCTTTCTGTTCATGTATATGGCTTTTCTTCAAACCAGTTCGCACGTGAACGCCATCCCGGACCATTTCTTCTATGGCCTAGCCTTTGCAACCCTTACCCTGGGGTTATGCTTCAATCCCCTGAAACTATTTGTAAACCCGTTCACGCAGTGGGCGGGAAAAGTCAGCTACAGTATGTATCTTGTACATTTTATTTTTCTGCCTTATCTCAGAGTTTGGCTTCCATTGGAAGGTCTTGGGAAGACCGCGCAATTTGCGCTCCATTTCCTTGCCCTGTTATTCATATCTTCCGCCATATCCCTCCTTACCTATCACTTCATTGAAGTCCCCGGAATGAAACTCGGTAAAAGATTGGTCCGTAAAATGGAAGATGTCAATTCGCCGGTTTCAGATCTCACTGCCTAGACCCGAGGCTCGCGATCTCGATCCCGTTTTGTGTCATGGTCTCTTTCAACAGACGGGCGTTTAACACTACGTTGGGATGGTCGCCGTGCAGGCACAAGGTATCCATCCTGCCGGTTCGCACTAAGTCTACGGCGTGTGAGGCCACTTCAACGGGGGATTCGATCAAGGCTCCAGGCAGGCTGCGTGATATCAATGTGCCATCGGGGTTGTAGCCCCTGTCTGGAAACCCCTCCGCCGCGACTTGTAATCCCATCTCAAGCCCCGCTTCACACAGTCTCGAACCTGCCAGCCCAACCAGAACTAATTCCACGCTGAAAACTTTCACCGCTCGCGCGATCGCTTCTGCCAGCAATTTATCCCTGGCAGCCTGGTTATATAACGCGCCATGTGGCTTGACATGGCGCAACTCCACACCTTCTGCTTTCGCAATTGCAGCCAACGAACCAATTTGATACAGGACAAGCGCTTCAACCTCTTCGGGCCGGGCTGATACCTCAAAGCGGCCAAAATTTTTCATGTCCTTCCAGCCTGGATGCGCTCCGATATTTACCCCAAAGCGTTTCGCCAATCGCACCGTCTTGCGCATGACTTTTTCATCTCCTGCATGAAATCCACACGCAATGTTTGCGGATGTAATATACGGCATAATGGTATCTTCGTTATCTAGGCCTTCTCCCAGGTCGCAGTTCAAATCAATTCTCATGGTCGCCTATTATATCCCTGTAGTTTGTCCATGCTTTATGGTGTAATCCAGACAAAAGATGCCCATTTTGCAGACTCTTTTCAGTTTTGCTCACCCACTTTATTTGCTGGACTTAAGCATATATAATGTACGTGGGATTGTATGATAAACGTGAATGTTTTGGCATAGAGACAATCGTCATCGGCACGCCTGCCACTCCCTCGATGGAATATTGTATTATCAAGATACTTTAGAAAATTAAGACACATAAACCCAAGGAATGATGAGATGCTCCAGAAAACATCTTCTCTCCGCTTTATTATTATTCTTATCGTTGGTTTGTTCGAGGCAGAGGTGATATCAATGGGCGTGATCGCCTTTTTGCCCAGCCTGCCCTATTGGATGGTGGCGGTTGTCGATGCGACCATTATGAGTTTGTTAGCCGCCCCGCTCCTTTACTTTTTTTCCTTGCGGCCTTTGATCAAGACCATCCACGAACGCGAAGAAGAGATCGCCCAACGGAAACAGGCTGAGGAATCTCTTCATGAGTGCGAAAAGCGCGAGCGTGAATTAATGCAAACTTTGTACACCATGCAGATCGATATTGCGCGAGATTTGCACGATACCATCGGGCAAAATATCGGTTTCCTCCGCATGAGGCTTGCGCATCTTTCCGGGACAAGTCGGCTTTCCGGTGTAGATATCAAAACCGAGATCAAGAATATGTCACGGGTCGCGGACGAATCCTATGACCTGATCCGAGGAACTCTAGCCATCCTTCAAACCGAAGACTCCACCGACCTGCCTCAACTTTTCAAACGCTACACCATGCAGATCGAAGAACGCTCGAGTTTTATGGTCGACTTCACCAGCAACGGAGACCCAAAACCGATCTCTGCCAAGCGGATGCGTCAATTATTCTATATTATCCGTGAAGCCCTCAGTAATATTGAAAAACATGCAGAGGCTGAGCGTGTGAAGATGGATATGAAGTGGGAGGCAGATAGCCTTTTCCTGAGAGTCGAAGATAACGGCCGTGGATTTAATATGGAAAATCCGCAAATAAGCGGTCATTACGGTTTGAAGTTCATGAAGGAAAGAGTTGCATTACTGGATGGCATATTTGAAATTAGTTCTAAACCCGGTCAGGGTACAAAAATCAGTATCCGAATGCCTTATGAAGGCATTTGACCTTCTCTTATTTATGTATACCAGGTGACAATCTTATGAAATTACTTATTGTTGATGACCACGTACTTTTTCGTGAAGGACTGGCCTCCATTATCCGTGCCGAGAAGGACGTTGAAATCGTCGGAATGGCCGGTTCCGTTCGCGAGGCTGTTGAAATGGCGGCTAGAACCAAACCGGAGATCGTCTTGATGGACTTTCACCTCCCGGATGGTACAGGCGCGGATGCAACCAGGGCCATTTTGGATCTCAACCCCAAGTGCGGTATTGTTTTCCTGACCATGTCTGAAAAGGATGATAATTTATTATCTGCCATAAGAAGCGGGGCAAAGGGATATTTGCTTAAGAGCATGCATCCATCTGAATTAGTGAACGCGTTGAGAGGAGTGCATGGCGGTGAAAGTGCCATTTCACGTTCCATGACCCTGAGGCTGATGCAGGAACTGGCCCAGCCCGGCAGTGGAACCTCGGAGAGGGCGGATGGACCCAGTCCGACCTTGACTCGCCGGGAATTGGATGTGCTTCGAGCCGTTGCAGATGGCAAATCCAACCAGGAGATCGGGAAGGATCTGTTCCTTTCTGAAAACACTGTCAAATACCATGTACATTCCATTCTGGACAAACTGCAACTCAAAAGCCGCAGGGAGGCAGCAACCTATGCCAAGGATCGAGGTCTGATAAAGAAGGATTAACCCAAGGATTAACCCTTGGGTTAATTTTTGCCTGTACGGTGATTAATTAGTTTTAGTAAAAAAGACCACCCGTTTCGAGCGATCTTTTTTATTCTTAATGGTGGATGGTGGGGGATATTCCTTATTGGTATTCCAAGATATTCTTATCGTTAGAACTGCTAGGAAGGATCGTTTTTACGATGAATGAATTGGATGTCGCCAAAAGGTTATTTAACGCAGAATACATTGTTGACACTATGAAATCGAAAGTTCTGGTCATATCGAGACATGAGAGTTTATTGGGGCGGGCCGTTGAACATATCGTTACCGAAGAACGGGAATGGATGGTTCTGAGAGCCTCGGACGATGACAATGTGATGGACATCGTTCGCAAGGTGGATGAGGCCGGCCCCAATATCGTGGTCATTTCACAAGATGAACCGGCCAATGACGAGAGACTTTCCATGTTGGTGCTTCACGAGTGCCTGACCGTAAAGAAAGTGATCATCGTGAGCCTGAATGCAAATGAGATCGAGGTCTTTTACAAGCAAAGAATCCAGGTCAAAAGTCCGCAAGACCTGTTTTTAGAAGTCGAAAGGCAGTTTCAAATTTATGAGTAACAGGAGATCAAGGATAGCAGATAAAGTTTCAAAGCAAGCGTTCGTTGTCATTTTCTCAATTTTTCAATCCTAAGAGAGGCCCAATGAAAATCAATAACAATATCAAGAAGTTTTTCCTTGCGCTATTGATCGCCCTCAGCAGCGTGCTTTGGCTGAATGTGTGGCATCAAATTAGCTATCGTCAGGGAGAGATCGTCACATCACCCTTCCAGCACTGGTTGAGCGATGCGACCTTCGTTTTTCTCCCCATCCTGATCGCGGTCTGGATCGGTGTTACCCTGGTCCAGTGGATCAGTGGTGATTCCGAGGAGCGGCTTTCAGTCTCCTCACAATCCATGCTGGCGATTCTCTTCGTCGGTGTACTGGTCTCCTCCGTTGTCCTTATGATCGAGACCCGCCAGAACATTCAGATCGGCTTGAACAAGGATCTTGCCCTCGCCATTAGCGTGTGCAGTTCCTCTCACCCGGCGGGTTTTTCCATTTTTGGATTCCTTTTGAATGACCTCCCGGCTTATAAGGCTTCGCGTGTCTTCCTGTACATGCAGGATTTCTCGGGCGTGATGCTGGTCACCATGGCCGCGATCATCTTCTATATGATGATCGTTGATAAGCTCGAGGCTGCCTGGCTTTCGCTTGTTAAGGCCCGCGCTATTTTCCAGAACCCCAAGTTCACCCGCGCCTTCAATATCGCAGCGATCGTGGCTCTGGTTGTGGCTGGTTTCTTCCAGGCTCGCGCCATGCCGGCCGGTGCCACGGATGAAACCAAGGTTCCTCATTACTTTGGTCCCTACCCGAACTGGGCCAACAGCCCCTTCCGCATTCCGGATGCGAATATCACCATTTCCGGCGGCGGTGGGACCGGCGCCACTGCGGCTGCCGTGGTGGATGCTCAAACCGGCGAGATCACTGGCATTGAAGTGACCGCCCCTGGTAGCGGCTATACCTCGGCTCCCGCTGTTTCATTTACTTCCGCAACCGGCACTGGCGCCTTAGCGACTGCAGTTGTGGATTACTCCGGCGTTGTCAATCAGGTGACCGGTATTGTTCCGGGTACAGGTTATGTTGCACCGGAAGTGACCATTTCCGGTGGTGGTGGAAGCGGAGCGACTGCGGTTGCTTACGGTTCTGTTGAAGATGTCACCATCGTTGACGGCGGCGCTGGTTATACCCAGCCGTTCGTTATGTTCGACCTGCCCTCTGACCCGAATGGTGTCCAGGCTACCGGTCATATCCCCATGATCACCAAGGGCGATGCCTTTGATGGCATGGATGCCAACGGCACCATTACTGCTGTTGTAGTGGATAATGCCGGCTCTGGTTATGCGACTGCCCCTGGCATTACTTTCTCCAATGGTACGCTCACAGACCCGCAGCCTGGGGTTTCCGCTTTTGCATCTGCCACTACTACGCTGTCTATTCAGAGCGTGGTTCTGACTGCCTTCGGTAGCGGCTATACAGCTGATCCCAGCGCGACGATCGCTGATACCGTTGGCACCGGATCTGGTGCTGGTGTTACGTTGCAAATCACGGCCTCAGGTGGCGCTGTGACTTCGATCACCCTTGATGCAGGCGGTACCGGTTATATGACCCCCGGTATCAAGAAATTCACCGACCAGCTGCCCGGCTTGTGCTACCCTGGTGGCGCTCTGGCTGCAGCGGGCGTTCCTGACTGCCCGGCCACCGGCAAGTTCATTCCGCTCGCCGTTTCTGAACCCAAGGTCTACAATGGCGTGGAAGCCGATGAATTTGTGATCGGCCTGGTGCAGTATCGCACTTCGTTCTCCTCCAGCATACCCGATACTCTCGTGCGCGGGTACGTTCAGATCGAAACCCCGGCAACTGCGGCCATCAGCCAGCATGTTCCGCTCTTCAATGAACTGCTTGATGGCACCACTGTGCCCGTGATGATCAATGGCCAACAGGCCTTAGGTGTGACGGCGCCCCAATATCTTGGCCCCACCATTTATTCGACCAAGGACCGCCCGGTTCGCATCGTGTTCCATAACCTGCTGCCCACCGGTGTGGATGGCGATCTCTTCCTGCCCACCGACGCTTCCATGATGGGTGCCGGTATGGGACCCATGGATATGGGTGAGCTGCAAAGCAATAACAGCGTGACGGATGAAGTCCGCAACCCGCCCTGCGGCGAGACCCCGAAGCCTGATATCTGCTTCAAGGACAACCGCGCGACCCTGCACCTGCACGGTGGCGCTTCACCCTGGATCTCCGATGGTACTCCGCATCAGTGGATCACCCCTGCCGGCGAGACCACCCAGTGGCCTCAGGGCGTCAGCGTCGAGAGCGTTCCTGACATGAATGTCTGTCAGGCTGAAAACGACGGCTGTATGACCTTCTACTACACCAACCAGCAGAGCGCCCGCCTGATGTTCTATCACGATCATGCCTGGGGCATCACCCGCCTGAACGTGTATGCCGGTGAAGCGGCTGGTTACATCATTACCGATGCAGTAGAACAGAGCTTGGTTAGCCGCGGCCTTATCCCCGGCCTGGCGGACACCCTGCCGCTCATCATCCAGGACAAGACCTTCGTTCCCCAGGATTCCCAGATGTACGGCGATCCTGCGAACGGTGATTATGGTCAGGATCCCACCTGGGATGCCTCCCGCTGGGGTGGTTACGGCAGCATGTGGTTCCACCATGTGTACATGCCCGCCCAGAATCCTGGTGACGCTTCCGGTATGAGCTCCTACGGCCGCTGGATGTACGGTCCCTGGTTCTGGCCTCCTGCAACCAACACCGTGTATGGCCCCATCCCCAACCCATACTATGATCCTGCCTGTAACCTGGACGATCCGTCCACCTGGCAGTACCAGGTCGATCCGTTCTGCGAACCCGAGCAGATCCCCGGCACCCCGAACATCTCCACTGGTATGGAGCAGTTCAACGACACTCCGTTGGTCAATGGCGTGGCTTACCCGACCACCACGGTCGAGCCGAAGACCTACCGCCTGCGCATTTTGAACGCCGCCAACGACCGCTTCTTCAACCTGCAGTGGTATGTTGCCGACCCGACCCAGGGTAACGGCGAAACTGAAGTAGCT
>DAOQBX010000082.1:0-6660 GCA_035340155.1 Anaerolineales bacterium
CACCATCATTTTGAAATACATAGGGATGCCCGATCGGGATCGGCTGGGAGAGATCTCCAGACTGGCGCGCCAGGTACCGGTCCAGTTCGATGCATTTGCCCTTGAGGAAAAGTTCCCTTGCGCGTGGATGTAACCAATCACCGTCGCTGAGGCGCAGTCCGGGATACAGACCTTCGCATCGTCCCATCGCCCCGAGGCCTGCGTCGAAGTGATCGAGCATATGACCCAACTCATGCAGGAACGGGCAGACGCCGGGCGCCGCGCCGTTGAAACCCTCGAACAAACGCGAGAGCACCAGTTGGATGCATTCGCGCGCGGGGTTGTAACATCCGCCCGCCACGCCGCCGTCCTGATGAAAGGCTTCGGGTGTGGTGTAAAGTTGAAAATGGCGCGGGCTGGCAAGCAGGCGCGTGAGGATGTTCTGCCGAAAGAAGTAGACCTCGGCGAGATGCCCCGCGACCAGATGACGGACGGAGGCGGGCATGTGATCGCTCAGGTCTTTGCGTTTCTCTCCGATGAGTTGCAGGTCAAAGTTGGGGTGATGCGCGATGTGCCGAATGAGGGAATGGAACGGATCGGTATCAGTGAGAATGTGTGTGATGGGGAAGTAAGGATCCAACGCACGGATATCGCCGGTGGAGTCGAACGTCAACGCCGCAGTTTGCGGACGGCATTGTCCGTGGGTGAGCGAGTCAAATGTAAGGGCAGGGGATTTGGTCATGAGCGTTATTTATACATAGCCGACTGAAGTCGGCTGTACCGTTTTGAGCGCGCCTCGCTTTAGCGGGGTTTGTATGAATAGCCCAGACGTTTACGTCCGGGCATGATTAAAATTATACCCTCCGCCTCCCAATTTTCCCCTCATAAATCTACGTTACAATTAACTCCGCCTCATGAACCAATTTTTCCCCACCAAAGCCGTGCGGACAATCGCCCTTGTATTCATCTTTGCCCTTGGCATTGCCATCCGTCTCTACGATCTGACCGACCTGCCGCTGGATTTCCACTCCACCCGGCAATTGCTCTCGGCCATCAAAGCGCGGGGCATGTACTACGAAACCCGCACCGACGTCACACCGGAAGAGCGGACCTTTGCCGTGCAGCAATGGAAGTTCCGCGCCTCGGTGGAGCCGGAGTTCTTCGAGCGTATTGTCGCTTTCACCTATCGCTTCACCGGGGAGCAGGTCTGGGTGGCACGCATCTACTCGTCCTTGTTTTGGATCATTGGCGGCCTCTTCCTATATCTGTTGGCGCGCCGGCTCACAGGCGAGGATGGCGCCCTCACCGCGGCCGCTGTGTATCTCCTGCTTCCGTACGCGGTCATCGCCAGCCGCAGCTTCCAACCCGATCCGCTCATGACGATGCTGATCGTCCTCTTTTTGTGGGCTGTGTGGGCCTGGGCGGACGTCCCCGCTTCAAGGTCACATTCATGGCGTTTTGCCATTCTTGCCGGTCTGTTTGGCGGCTTGGCCATCTTCGTCAAATTTCCGGCGGCCTTCTTCATCCTGGGTGGAGGCTTGGGAGCGGTGTTCAGCCGCAGGTCCATGAAAGAAGCGCTCAAGGATCCGCAGGTATATCTGATGGCGCTGCTGGGCATCCTGCCGGGCGCGGGGTATCTCGTCTATGGCATCTTCATCGCTGGCTACCTCGGCCAGCAGTTCAGCGGGCGCTTCATCCCCGCGTTGTTTCTCGGCCCTTCGTATTATCTTGGCTGGGTGAACATGCTCAACCTCGTGGCGGGCGGTATGGTCCTGATGCTGGCGCTGACCGGGCTCTTTTTCTTCGAGGATAAAAAGCGGCGCTTCCTGCTCGGACTTTGGGCCGGGTACCTCGCCTTTGGCCTTTACTTTAACTATCACATCTCCACCCACGACTACTACTCCCTGCCGCTCATCCCCGTCGTTGCATTGTCCATCGCCCCGCTGACCGATGCCCTGCTCTCCAAACTGGCAGACCTCACGCCGACAAAATCTCTGCGCCTCGCCTCTTTCCTTTTTCTTCTCTTTGGCCTGTTCGCCTCCCTTTGGAACACCCGCAACCAGCTCAACGCCGTGGATTATCGTCCGCAGGCTGCAATGTGGCAGGAGATCCGCACCAAGACCGACGGATACAACCTCGCCGGTCTGACTCAAGATTACGGCGCGCGCGTTGCCTATTGGAGCTGGCGTAACATCACCTCCTGGCCAGCCTATGGTGACTTGCTCTACAGCACCGAACGCGGCGGTGAACGCAAACTTGATGAACTATTTGCCGAGGTTGCCGCGAAGAAGGATCTCTTCCTCGTCACCGACTTCAACGATCTTGCGCGTCAACCCTTCCTCAAGGAAAAACTTTCCGCCTACCCCGTCTTTACAGAAGGGGATGGGTATGTGATCTACGACTTGAGACCATAAACAACAAGGACTCTATGGGATTTAGCAAAGAAAAATTTCAAACGGTATTTCACCGGATCATTCTCACAGCGGGGGTCGCTGCATTGTTTTTTGCGATCGGGATGTTCGCCTACCTGGGGAGTTTCTCCCGTTATCTGGCGGATGACTACTGCGAAGCCGAACGGGTGAACAGCGCCTCTTCTCCAATTGCAGCCGTGGTCGAACGCTATTCCATCGGCGCGTGGAGGGCGGCCAACCGTTACTCGAACATCACCTTCGTCGGTTTTAGCGAGATGATCGGCGCGAACAGCATGCCGGTCACAGTGGCAGGCATGGCTCTCCTTTGGGTGGCGGGCTTATGCTGGTCCGTGTACGAAGCGCGTAAATTTTTCGCTGTGAATTGGCCCGTGGCCATGGATATTTTCCTGGGGACTCTGCTGGGCTTCTTTAGTTTTCAGCAAGCACCGAACCTTTTCCAAACCATTTACTGGCGCTCCTCGATGATGACCCATTTTGCGCCGCTGGTCTTTTTGTCCTTTCTGATCGCTTTTGCGTTGAATCGCGCCCGCAAACAGAGTCTGTCTTTGCTGGTCAATCTTTTCATCCTGTTCGCAGCCTTTGTCATTGCAGGTTTTTCCGAGCCGCCGACTGCGACCATGGTGACGGCGTTGTCTTTGCTGCTTGGTGCGGCATGGTTTTGGGATGCATCCCCCGCCCGCAAGAATCACCTAACCGTGCTGGCATGGATGCTGGCCGGATTCCTGATCGGTCTGATCACCCTCATCCTGTCACCCGCCATTGAGCAGGTCTCACAGGAGCGGACCCTGAGCGTGACCGGTATTCTCTTCAACTCGTTTTATTACGCCTACCTGTTCATTGCGGATACCATCAAGACCCTGCCTTTGCCGAATGCGATCGCATTATTCCTGCCGCTTCTGCTTTTGTGGCTGCATGGACAGGCCGATCCGTTCAACCTGAAAGACGGGCATAAGCGTGCGGTGGGTATTGCCATGCTCGTCCTCCCGCTTCTGGCCTGGTTGTTGATCGCGGCCAGTTTTTCCCCCAGTGTATATGGGCAGGGCTTTCCCGTCGAGCGGATGCGTTTTCTTGCCCGCACGCTTATCATTGCTGTGTTCATGACGGAAGGTATGTTGCTGGGTGTGTGGATAAGCCCTTTGCAGTTCAAACCAAATCCCGCTTTTGGACAGTCAGTGGTTCTGGTTGCCTTTGCCATTGTCGCGGTTGCTTATCCGCTGCGTTCGGCCTTGAATTTGTATAAGGCCAATGTCCCCGAATACAGCCAGCGCGCCGCGAAATGGGACTTGCGCAATGCCTACATCCTCCGTCATGCGGCGCAGGGCGAAAAAGACCTGGTGGTGCCGGGTTTTTCCGGCGTGTATCAGATCAAAGAACTGGATAGCAATCCCCAGCATTGGGTGAATGTCTGCGCTGCATGGTATTATGATGTTAACTCGATCCGTTCCGTCACCGTACCGGATGAAGAATTGATGGACTATCTCAATGAATGACCTGACCCCCATCCTCGTTACAGGCTCGCATCGCAGTGGTACCACCTGGGTCGGCAAAATGCTCGCCGCCGATAACGATACCGCCTACATCAGCGAGCCGCTCAACGTGCTACACCGTCCCGGTGTGTTCCGTGCGTTGGTGAAGCATTGGTATACCTATATCACGACGGAGAACGAAGCGGAGTTCCTGCCTGCTTTTCACGAACTGCTTGACTTTCAATATCACACCTGGCTGGAGATCAGATCCCTGCGTTCCTTCCGTGATTTCATGCGCATGGGGCGTGACTTTCACACCTTCTTCACTGGCAGCCTGCATGGCCAGCGCGCACTGATCAAGGATCCATTCGCGGTCTTTTCCACGCCGTGGTTTGAGCAGGCTTTGAAATGCAAGGTGGTTATCACAGCCCGTCACCCCGGCGGATTTGTCGGCAGCCTCAAACGCCTCGGTTGGCATTTCGACTTCAAAAATTTCCTCGACCAGCCGCTCTTCATGCGCGACCATTTGGAAGGGGATCGTGCTTCAATGGAGTCCTTGCCCGCGGATGACATTGTTGGGCAGGCGGCTTTGCTATGGAAGATCATCTACCGCTTCGTCCACGGGACCCGGAGCGGATTCCCCCAATTTCACATTGTGCGTCACGAAGACCTTTCCCTCGACCCCATCGAGGGGTATCGATCTTTATATACATCGTTGGGCCTTGATTTCACCGAGCGTGTTAAAGAGATCATCCAGAACTCCAGCAGTTCCGAGAACCCGGTTAAACTGGCAAAGAACAAGACCCATTCAGTTAAACTCGACAGCCGTGCCAACCTTGATAACTGGAAGAAGATCCTCACGCCTGAAGAGATCACCCGCATCCGCAAGATGACCGAGGGAGTCTCCGAGTTCTTTTATTCAGATGAAGAATGGAAGTAGGTCTTTCGTAGCCCATGCCGCCGCTGGTTTCCATCATCACCCCGTCATTTAATCAGGCGCACTTTCTCGAAGCGACGATCAGATCCGTTCTCGAGCAGGACTATCCCAATATTGAGTATATTGTCATCGACGGCGGCTCGACCGACGGCAGCGTGGACATCATCAAAAAATACAAAGGGCGAATCGCTGCTTGGGTCAGCGAACCGGATAAGGGTCAGACCGATGCGATCAATAAGGGATTCGCGAGTGCCAAAGGCGAGATCCTCGCCTGGATCAACTCCGATGATACCTACCATCCCGGCGCGGTCAGCGCAGCAGTGAGATTCCTTTCTGAAGATCCCGAGGCGGGAATGGTCTACGCGGATTGTGATTTCATCGATGAAACGGGGCGTGTCATTGGCAGGTTCGCTTCTCGCCAGACGGATTACGCAAAACTGCGCCGCGGCTATGTTCACATCCCGCAGCAGACGATGTTCTTCCGGGCAAAATATTGGCAGCAACTTGGCCCGCTTGACCCGTCTTTTTATTTTGCGATGGATTATGACCTGTGGGTGCGCATTGCCAGGCATGCGCCGCTTAAATACCTGCCCGGGCTTACGTGGGCGAACTTTCGCATCCATACCTCCAGCAAGACCAATGTCAACGATGAGCGCGGCTGGAATGAAATGCTGCGAGTCCATTACCGCGATGGCGGCTCGTTCCTTGCGCCGATCGTGGCCAAATATTACCTGCGAAAATTGATCGGTCCGCTGTGGAAGTGGCGCATAAAGAAGTAACATGAATCTTATTTTCTCCTCTCCCTCCCTTGATGATCTTATCCGCCTGCTCAAAGCCTGGCGTTTTTGGGTGCTGGGTGCATTGATCGGCTCTGCTCTTGGCGCTGCTATATACTACATTGCCCCGCCGCCGTATCGCGCCAAAGCCACCGTCAACGTGGATTTCAATTTCGAAGAATCGTTTCCCGCCAACACAGATCGGCAGGACTTCTACTATCTTGAGCGCGAATCTCGCAAGATGGTGGAACTAGCCTGGTCAGACGATGTGCTTGGACAGTTGGGCGCGCCGGTGGCAGAACTCCGTAGTGGAAAGCTAACCCTTTCGCAGCCTGCCGAAGCAGGTTGGCATTTCTATGCCGATGACAGTGATCCGCAGGTCGCGGAATCCCTTGCGTCTGGCTGGGCAAATGCGTTTGCCGAGAAAATAAGATCAGAGGTCGAAGCGGGTAGCCTGAATAAATTCATCAAAGTGGAGGCGACCCAGTCTGCGAACCTGCCCAAGGTGCGTAGTATTTCGTTCAGCAATTACCTGCTGACGGGCGCAAGTGGTTTTCTTTTATTGGCTGTGCTGGCTGTTTTGTTCGTCCGTAAAAAGGGGTCCGGCGTTTCTTGATGCTGGATGTTCTGATGAATCGAACCGCTCCTCAACAACTGCAAAAGGCTGCTACTATCCTTTGGGCTCTGGCCATGCTGACCCTGCCTGTGACCAGTTTCCGCTGGTTCCCCGGGTTGGGTGAGAGCACGCTGGTGCGTCCGTTGGCGTTGTATCCGTTGGGGGTATTGCTCCCGCTGTTGCTGCTGCTGGCATGGAGCAAACAGATCAGCGTTACATGGGCGGGGGCTTTCGTTGCTCTTGGTGTTTTTGTCCTGTTTACATTTTTCTCTGCGGGTGTGGGTTCACTGATCAACCCCATCCCTTTGCGCGGGCAGACCTACGATGGGCGCGTCATCCGTGCGCTGGTCACTCTTTTTATCGGTATCGTGTTCTTCATCGCCGCGGTTTGGATGAACAAAGATGAAGCCGATCTGCGCTTCACCGTCAAATGGATCCTTGCAGGGCTTTGTCT